>JBEEMZ010000145.1:0-12255 GCA_041192405.1 Bacteroidota bacterium
ATCGAAAAAAGGAATTTTCTCATTCGGAATTTCTTTTTTTAAATTAAAAATGAATGAATTATGTTTGATGTTTTATGGATTATAAACGTTTGAAAAAAGGAAAATGTATTTTGCTCCCATAGAAAATGGCTTCATTTAACGCAACCTTAACCTTTTTGTACTAAATTTGCATTTTTTATGCCACTCTTTGGTGTTGCTCAAATATAAATTGTATAAATCGTTATGAATTTGATTCAAAAACCTGTATTTGTAGGTAGTTTTGTGCGCGAAGAACAATGTCCGCAAGCAGATTTGCCCGAATTTGCCTTTATTGGACGTTCCAATGTCGGCAAATCATCCTTGATTAACATGCTTTGCAGCACAAAAGGCTTGGCAAAAGTGTCGAATACGCCTGGCAAAACCCAATTAATGAATTATTTTCGCATAGACGATGCTTGGTTTATGGTGGATTTGCCCGGTTATGGTTACGCAAAAGTGTCGCAAACGCAACGCGCCGCTTGGGAACGGATGATTTGGTATTTTTTGAAAAATAGAAAACCGCTTGCCTGCGTTTTTGCTTTAATAGATGGCATGATTCCGCCACAAAAAATGGATATAGAATTTTTAAATAAGTTGGGGCAATATAATATTCCATTTGTAATGGTTTATACCAAAACAGACCGCATTACACAGCGAGAATTAAGTGTTAATATGGATGCAATGGATAAAAAACTATCCGAAACATGGGAAAATTTACCTGAAAAATTCATTACTTCTGCCGAAAAAGGGATGGGGCGGAAAGAAATATTAAATTACATTAAAAATTTTCATACGGTATAAATCCTTATTAATTAACCTATTTTACATTTTAAATTTTAACGCTATTATGTTAAAAAAAATAAACCCTATCGAACACGTTATTGAGCGAACGATTTTTGCAAGTCGTTGGTTACAAGTACCTTTGTATTTGGGATTAGTCGTCGTTACTTTGCTGTACAGTTTCAAATTTATGATGGAATTGGTGCACATTTGTCACGACATTACAAAAATGGATGAATCTGCATTAATGCTTGGTATTTTGACGCTCATAGATATGGTGATGGTTGCTAATTTGCTGATTATGGTGTTAATGGGCGGTTATAGTACTTTTGTGAGCCACATTTCATTGGAAAATGAGACCGATAGACCCGATTGGTTGGACAAGATTGATGCAGGTTCGATGAAAGCGAAATTAGCTTCTTCATTAGTGAGCATTTCGGCGATTCATTTATTGCGTTCATTCATGTCCATCGAACATATCACGGCTACAGAAATGAGTATTCAAGAGCAACATTTGAAATGGCAAGTCATTATACATCTGGTCTTTTTATTATCTGCAATAATGCTCGCTATAACCGATTATATTATGCACAAAAGCCATTCGTTATCTCATAATCATAGTTCTGATGGCGAAGATACAGATGATTTGGCGCAACGCGCTATCAAAAAAGCACATCTTTCGTAGAAAATATTCCCAATTGCCTTGATTTGGGCGTAATGTGCACAATTGTTTACATAATTTTGCCACAAATTGCAATCATTTTCACAAATTCATTCCTTGAAATTCGTGAAAATGATGTAATTTGTGGCAAAATTCGTAAGAATGATTTGATTCAATAATTTATTTTATAGTTATGTCCGAAGCTCAACGCCTAAATTACACGCTTTATCCGCCCATTGTCGAAAATCCGAAAGAGTGGCCTATTTATCTTTTAAGCGAAGACCGCAAACGATTCATTCCTGAAATAGATGAATATACGTTTGAACGGCTTGCGGAATTGTATCCCAAAATAGGTGATTTGATTGCCGAAACGATGTATTCAGAACGGATTCGCATCAAAGAGGAACCTTGGAAAGTGGATCCGCCGAATGATAGGTCGTTTTGGAATAAAATGGGACAGAAATTGTTTTGGATTAAAAAAGATGATGTAAAACGAGCTAAATCAGAACATAATGAATTATTAAAAAAAATAATTCATCGCTATTCAGAAGAAATTGTAGGCACATTTAGTATCTCTGCATTTAGTTTTGCGCGTCGTTTTTTGACTTTTTTCTTTAATCGGTGGTTGAATGCGGCGGCGGCTAAAAATGTATTTAATATATGGTCTCGAAAGCATCGTTTATATGAGCGTTTGCGGGTACATGGCGATGCAGAAGCGATTCGGGAATTGGCAAAAAGAGGAACGGTCGTAGTGGTACCAACACATTATAGTAATCTTGATTCTATATTGATTGGATATACAATGGATTCGATTTTAGGATTGCCGCCAACAAGTTATGGCGCAGGTTTAAATTTGTATAATTCTGGGATTCCTGCCTTTTTTATGAACCGTTTGGGGGCGTATCGAGTAGATAGACGCAAAAAAAATCCGATTTATTTGGAAACATTGAAGGCGATGTCAAAATTATCTATTGAACGTGGGACGCATAGTTTGTTTTTCCCTGGCGGAACGCGGAGTCGTTCGGGCATGATTGAAACGAAATTAAAACTTGGGTTGCTCGGTACAACGGTGGAAGCTCAACGGGCACTTTGTGAAAAGCAATCGGACAAAAAAATTTTTATTGTGCCTGTTGTTTTGGGGTATCATTATGTGTTGGAAGCCCCCCACTTGATTGAAGAACATTTGCGTATTTTGGGCAAACAACAGTATTTGACCAATAAAAGTAGTGGCGTGAGTTTTAGAGAATGGCTGAAATTTATGTGGTTATTTTTCTCCAAAAATACAGAAATTATTTTGAGTTTTGGCAAACCAATGGACGTGCTTGGTAACTTTGTAGATACAAAAGGGGCGGCTTTTGACCAGCATAGCAATGAAATACATATTAAAGATTATTTTAGTATCAATGGGCGTGTTTCGGCAGATATTCAGCGCGAAGCAGAATATACTAAATTATTAGCGGACAAAATCGTGGATCGCTTTCATAAAGAAAATGTAGTTTTGAGTAGTCAAGTCGTTGCTTATACAGCATTTACGATGTTAAAAGAACATAATGAAAAATTAGATTTATTTGCAGTTTTGCGGCTGCCTCCAGATGATTTTGTGTTTCCGCTTGAAAACTTTACGGCTGCGGTTGGGGCATTGCAACAAATTTTGTTGGAATTAGAAGCAAAAGGTAAAATGGAATTATCCGAACAAATTCGGTATTCGACAGGCGATTTAGTGCGAGATGGTATTCAAAATTTAGGCGTATATCACGTGCATAAACCATTGACTTTCAATAAGAATGGTGATGTGGAAAGCGATGATTTTAAGACATTGTATTATTATCACAATCACTTAGAAAATTATGGGCTTGCCAAACGCGTGAATTGGGATTTGTTTAAAATAGAAGAAGTGAAAACGGTAAATTAGCCACGAATTACGCTAATTTTACACGAATTTTGTGAAAATATAATACGGTTTGTGTTATTATTTATTCAATAGCAAACTCAAGTGTATGAATTATATTATTTTTGATTTAGAAGCGACTTGTTGGAAAGGCAGACCGCCAGGTATGATTCAAGAAATCATTGAAATTGGTGCGTATCGTTTGAATGCTTTTGGAGAGATTGAAGGCAGATTTTCTAAATTTGTACGCCCTGTGGTTCAACCGATTTTGTCTCCTTTTTGTAGAGATTTGACGAGTATCACGCAGGAACAGGTGCGATTTGCACGTAAATTTCCTGATGTGCTTGATGACTTCATTATATGGGCGGATATGGATTTGGACGATGAAGAATATGTCTTGGTTTCGTGGGGAAATGAAGATAAACGGTTGCTATTGGATGATTGCCATTTGCATCGGGTGGATACGCAGTGGTTAAAGGAGCATCATATTGACTTGAAAGATAAATATCAGAAGCTAAAACGGTTGAAAAACAGCCCAAGTTTGTTGAAAACGGTGGAAGTGGAAGGTTTTGAGTTCACTGGAATTCAACATCGCGCCATTTATGATGCAGAGAATTTGTTGAAAATATTTTTAAAATATATAGATAGATGGGATATTTGAAACAAGCCTCTGAAGTAGGATGCTTATGATTTAAGGGCAAGGATTTTTTAACAAAAAATCCTTGCCCTCTTTTAAATCATAAGCATCCTAATTCAGATGCTTGCGCGTCAATTTATTTTTTATATCATAGAAATCAATACTTTGTATTGCATTGTTAATCTGTATAGTACGCGATTCTTGTGATAAAAAAGTGCTGCCTCTATAAAATTCTTTTAATTGTCGCTGCCCATTTTTGAACGTAATGATTGCTTTTACTTCATTTGGCAACACCAAAAGCAGGTGCACAGCAGGTGTTTTCGGTGCAAAAACTTTAAACGCACCTTTATTTTGACTCGCCACAATCAACTCTTTTTGTTGCCCAATCGCTACGCGTGTCAATGATTTGGCATCGTTCGGCACATAAAAATGCGTTTCTTCCAATGTCAACGGTTTAAAATTTTGTTGCCCCATATTTTTCAAAACCAATCCATTAAACGCGTCTGCCCGCCCTTGTAAAAGTTCCATACCATAGTCATTGCCCACTAAAAGCACATCAAGCGAGCCATTTTTGTCAAAATCGTAAGGCAAAATACCATAAATTGGAGCCATTTGCGCCGCACTCGGCAATGCCGTCAATACAAATTGTCCATTGCCTTTATTTTCAAGATAACTACTTTTCAACCAATTCGCCTTCAAAATTTGTGCCCCTTGCAATTCTTCTTTCGTGAAAACATCTTGAACCGTCGCTTGACCAAACGCGCCATACGTTTGAAATTTTCGACGAATCAAAATCAATTGTTTTATCATATCATCGCGGGTCGGATAGAAATATTCATGTTGATTGCCAATCGAATCTTGCCCATAACAAGCTATAAACGGGTCATACAAGCCATTTTTATCAAAATCTTTGGCATAAATGCTCATCGGATGCGTCGCAGATGCCTTAAAATACGAATTTTCACCCAAATTACCCGCAAGATAATCAATGTCCCCGTCATTATCAAAATCGCCTGCGGCAAGGCTCGACCACCAACCAATTTTGTCTGAAACACCCGTTTGACTTGTTACATTTTTCAACTGCGTGCCATCATTTTGGAAAAAAGTAATCGGCATCCATTCGCCCGCTAAAATCAAATCAGGAAGATTATCATTGTTAAAATCAGTCCATAACGCATCACTAATCATTCCAATATGACTTAATTCAGGTGCAACTTGTGCGGTTACGTCCGTGAAAATCGGTTTATCTTTGGTTTTAGTATCGTTTCGGAGGATAAAACTTTTATCGGTTTGCGGATACGCCCGCGCCAAAACGCGCCCACCTACAAATAAATCCAAATCGCCATCCCCATCAAAATCCGCTGCTTTCACGGATTGACCCGAAACCGTCTCTTTCGGCAACGCGTTTTGAGCAATTGTAAAATGACCTTTGCCATTATTGATACATATAACATCTTGATAATAAGGCGATTGTGCTTCATACACATAACCACCATGCACAATGTATAAATCTAAATCGCCATCCCCATCCGCATCAAAGAGCAACGTACCTAATTCAATTTCTTTTTTTTGCGAGTCACTTTTGTAATTAACAGATTGTTGTGTGAATTTGCCGTCTTTTGTTTGAATCAACCACAAACCATCCGCTTGCGCACCCGCACACCTATATATATCATCCAAACCATCGCCATTCACATCGCCGACGCTCAAACTCGCCCCATATTGCGAAAATTTATGAGGCAATGTTTTTTGAATATTAAAATCTACGTAATCAGAATCGCGGTGCATCGTTTCAAATCCGTAAATTTGCGGCAAAATGGGTTGAAAAATGCCTTCTGCCAGTGCATACGCAGGCGTGGGCAATGTATTCATACCACAAACCACCTTTTCCCAACCAGAAAAAGAACCATTTTTCAAAGTCGTCACCTTTTGATTGTACCAATGAATCACCACAGAATCCACTTTTGGAATCTTTCCCAAACCAAAATGAAGCACATTTTCGGATTGCGACAAATAGCCGCGAGCCGATACCATTTGTGAAATTTGCTGTCCACCTTGATAAAAAATCGTCGCAGAAGACCCAAAAGCATCTAAATTGCCTTTTTCCCCTACCAATTGAAGCCGTAAATACGGTGTTTTTGATGCACCATCATTCAAATGATTTTGAAAAACAAATGCTTTATCATCTATATTATTGACCACCAAATCCAAATCGCCATCATTATCCAAGTCGGCATACGCCGCCCCATTTGAAAACCCATGAGCATCTAAACCCCATGATTTTGAATTATTTACAAATGATAAATTTCCATTATTTTTAAACGCGAATTTAGGCGATTTGATTTGCGGAATCCTTTTTTGCAGCTCCACAGGCGCGTATAAACTACTCACTTCACTGCGAAACGCTCCAAAATCATGGTCAGTTACATCTTTTGGGAAACCATTTGTTACGAAAAGGTCTTTCAAACCGTCATTATCCAAATCTGCCATTAAAGAAGACCAACTCCATTCCGTTTCATGCACCTCGCTTAAAAATGCAACATCGCTAAATATAGGCAAATGTGTTTCAGGGTTGATCCCTTGATTGAGTTGCAAAACATTTCGAGTGTATTGATATTCATAATTATACACATCGTTATTAACGTAATTTGTATAATTATTGGCATTCAAAAAAACCTTTTTTCGCTTGTTGTAATACGGCAACATCTCGGTTGTAAACAGATCCAATAGCCCATCATTATTAATATCCGCAACATCACTGCCCATTGCGGAAGCGGCTTGATGTTTAAAAATCGTTGCAATTTCATTTTTGAACGTACCATTTTTTTGATTGATGTAAATCAAATCATTCGTAACATAATCATTTGCAACATATATATCCATCCAACCATCTTTGTTGAAATCCGTAATCAACGCGCTATGACTGTAACCATCTAATTTAATACCCGCTTTGAGTGAAACGTCTTTGAAAACAGGGTGTCCTGTACCATTTTCACCCGTATTTTCGTATAAAACGTCTCGATTTGGCGAAGAACCGTCCATTACTTTGTGCATATATTGGTTTGGATACTTGGTATCCATGAAATTGACCGCAATGAAAAGGTCTAAATCGCCATCATTATCATAGTCAAAAAATTGTGCATTTGCAGAATGCGTCGTATCGGCGATGCCATAATCGGCTGCCATTTCCTTGAAATTCGGAACGCCCGATGCATCATTACCTTGATTTACAAACAATAAATTCTTCCGCAAATCAGGATTGTTTTGGAACGTATTGCAAACATAAATATCTAATTTGCCATCTTGATTCAAATCAATGAGATTGACTCCCGCCGACCATTGCCCTTTTTGCTTTTGAACATTGGCTTTTTGGGTAATGTCTTCAAATTTTAAATGACCTTTATTCAAATAAAGTTTGTTTTCGACTTGATTCCCTGTGAAATAGAGGTCTTGTAAGCCATCACCGTTCAAATCGCCGACCGCAACGCCGCCGCCATTGTATAGGAATTCGCTATTGAAAATATTCAATGAATCGGATTCCGTGATGAGGTTATTGAAATCAATGCCTGTTGCGCGGCTATCCAATAGGGTGAATAATTTTTTATTGTGGTTACGGCTGCAACTGACCCCAAAAAGAAAAGAAATGAAAATAAAAATAAAAATAAAAGAAGCGTTGAGTTGATATTTTTTCATCATTTGTTTTGTTTGATTCTTTTGAAAAGACAAATGTAGTGATTTGCCACAAATTACACCAATTTTCACGAAATCTATGGTGTAAAATTTTGTGAAAATTGACGTAACTTGTGGCGAAATTATTCAGATTTGTGCATCATTCAAAAAATAAAGACTTTGAAAACTTATTTACCAATTATTTTGTCAAAACAGTTATTTGCAAAACAATTCATTGTTTTATTAACACTATTCAGTTGTAAAGAAACATCGAACCCGCAAAAAACATTTGATGCAACCCAACAATTGCATCAAATGCACCAAAAATTAACAGATATTATCATTACCGATATTTTCACGCCACCTGTGGCGAGTCGTATCTATGCGTACACGTTTTTAGCAGCTTACGAAGCGGGCAAATGCACTCAACCGAATGCGCCCTCTATCACAGCGACTTTGAAAGGATTCGATGCGATGCCCGTCCCCGAAGCAGGTAAAAAGTACGATTTTCAGTTAGCTGCTATCAAAGCCTTTTGCACGGTCGCGCCCAAAGTCATCTTTTCTACCCAAGAAATGGCACAATTTGAACAAAAAAGTGTTTCTGAATGGCAGAAAATGGTATCGGACTCTGTTTTTAAACATTCTGTTGCTTTTGGCGAACAAGTTGCAGCCGTGATTATCAAACGGTTGAGCAATGATAATTATAAAGAAACGCGTGGTATGGAGCGTTATGAAGTTAAAAAAAATGTTGCAGGCAGATGGGTGCCAACACCGCCCGATTATGCGGATGGCGTTGAGCCGCATTGGGCTAAAATGAAAACTTTTTGTTTGGATTCTGCGAGTCAGTTTCGTCCCATGCCGCCACCCGCGTATGAACTTCAAAAAAATAGTTTGTTTCAAAAAGAAACGCAGGAAGTTTATAATTTATCTAAATCGTTGACTGATAATCAAATAGATATTATTTCTTTTTGGGATGATAATCCATTTGTTTCCAAACACAAAGGTCATTTAATGTTTCAAGACAAAAAAATGACACCTGGTGGACATTGGTTAGCCATTTGCCAACTATTTTTAAAACAACAAAAAGTTGATTTTTATCCCGCACTACGTACCTATACTGTAACGGCAATTGGGATTTATGAAGCCTTTTTGAGCTGTTGGGAAGCGAAATATCATTATACTGGGTTGCGCCCTGAAACAATTATTAGTGAGACGATTGATAAACAATGGCATCCTTATTTGGTTACGCCGCCGTTTCCTGCGTACACGAGTGGACACAGTACGATTTCAGCCGCCGCCGCGACCATTTTAACCAATATTTTCGGTGAAAATCAATCTTTTACAGATACAACAGAAATTACCTATAATTTACCAGTTCGCTCGTTTAAATCATTTCAAGAGGCTGCTTTGGAGGCTTCGGAAAGTCGAATTTTGGCAGGAATTCACTTTCGTTCGGATTGTGTCAATGGTCATCAACAAGGTAAAAAAATAGGGGAGTGGGTGCTTTCAAAAACAAAAGCAGGACAATAGGTTGCGCTTCATTGTGATACAATCTTAAAAGTTTTAAATTGAAGGTAATGGCAAAATATTATTTGGCGATGATACAATGGTAAAACGGATGGAACGGATTTTTTTTACCTAAATAAACGAATTTTGAGCAAAAAATCAAAAAACAATCCGTTTCATCCGTTTTACCATTGCATCAAATAGTTGCGCTTGTATCGCAATTCAATTATTTATTGTCCCGTAATTTTCAAAAATGCCGCGTCATGATGATTTTGAATGGTGCATTCATTGTCAAAAAACATGGTAACGCCTTTTGCTTCATTGTACGGTTCCCATTTTGGCAAACCTGCATGATTTGGATTCCCCGTTTTAGCAAAATTCAACCACGCTTGACTCATTTTTTCAGATAACAAATAGGCTTCTTTGGTGCCACCCGTCATTTCCTCGCAACGTGCAATGTTGTTAAACGCAAATGGAATTTCCAAACAATGCAACGCTTTAAATTTGCCATCCATAACAGGCGATTGCCATGCAAACAGGTACAGATACACAGGTGCACTACCCGCAACAGCTGATTTTCCATTCGCTTGAAACACTGTACCCGAACGAAACCGAGTATCAATATCAATCCAATCAGAAGGTTTTGTATCTTTCGGATACGCTTTTTTAACGGCTTCTAAATACGCATCTGTTTTAATTCCATATTGTTTCTGAATGATTTCCAATGCTTTATCTTTCGTAACAGGTGGCGCACCCGCCAAAGACATCTGTATAGATGCCATAAATTCATTCTTCGTCGAGCCTATCAACAATGGAATAGGATTGGATAATTGAAACGCTTCTTTAGACATGATTTCATTTGGAATCAAATCGCCATCTACACTTGGTCCCCAAATCCCCAGCATTGAAGCTGCTTTGCCTGCGGCTTTGAGTTGTTCGAGGACGCTGTTACTGGCTTTTTTGGCGGCATCCAGAAGCAACGCTAAAGGAACATTTTGCAAACTATCCGCTTGATTGGGTTCCAATTTGAGTATTTTTAAAACTTCTGCGGCTACTTTTTGAGTCGTTGCTTTGTCCAAAGAAGCCGTTTTGAACGAACCACTTTGATTCACTGCTTTATGAAATAACCCTTTCGCTGAAGGCATCGCCATTAATGTATTGACTTTTCCGCCGCCCCCTGATTGTCCTAAAATCGTTACATTATTGGGGTCTCCGCCGAAATTGCCAATATTTGTTTTGACCCATTCCAATGCCATCCGCAAATCTAAAAAACTATTATTCGCAGCATATTTATATTTTTCGCCATACGCTGACATATCTAAAAAACCTAATGCGTTCAAACGATGATTGATGGAAACGACAATGACATCTCCTTTTTTTGCCATATTTTCGCCATCATAAGAAGGCAATTCATGCGATGAACCTGCCGTAAATCCGCCGCCGTGAATCCAAAATAATACAGGACGCTTTTTGCCATCCTCAATATTGGGCGACCAAACGTTCAAATTCAAACAATCTTCACTCGGAAAACCCCAATCATGATGGAAAAACCATTCCATTTCATCATTCACCGAAGTTGTCGGGTCTAACAAGGGTGCTACACCGCCATAAGTCATCGAACTCCGAATACCTATCCAAGATTTTGGCTTTTTGGGGGCTTCAAAACGTTTTGCAGTTGCATAAGGAATGCCTTTGTACGTAAAAACATTGTTATGAATAGAACCCCTGACTTTGCCCGCCTCGGTATTCACCACCGCTATATTTTCGCCCGATTGTAACGGCGCAACATTTGGCGCGGGCATAAAACCTTGCATTTGCAACCAAAGGGCAAATTGTTCCGTCCAAGCATCGGTCGTAATGTTCGTTTTTTTCATACCAAAACCATGTCCACCTCTTTCATACACATGCAATTCGGTTGGTTGCTTCGCGTCTAACCATTTGTTGTAAATGCTGATGCTGTGCGGCACAAAACCCAATTGATCATCGCTCGCCACACCTATATATATAGGTGTCTTGATTTTCGGAACGGTTGTCCCAATAATGGCTTTTTCATAAGCGTAAATCGGCGCGACAAAATTGGGACGCGTTTCATCGGTTCCATTGTAAACCACTGACATTGTAACGGTCGCACCTGCCGAAAATCCCATAAATCCAATACGATTGGGGTCAATATTCATCGTTTTAGCATTCGTGCGCACATATTTGACCGCCTTTAAACCATCATGCATCGCCAATGGAACAATAGTCGCATTATCTTCATCCAATTTTTTGAAATTAGACATTTTGCCCATTACTTCCTTGAATGGGTCATTGGTGTGTATCCGCGCAAGCCGATATTTCAACACAAATGCCGCAATCCCCTTTGAATTTAACCATTTCGCAACCGCAATACCTTCATTATCCATCGAAAGAATATGAAATGCACCGCCAGGAGCGATAATTACAGCCGTTCCATTCGCTATGGACGGGTGCGGCAAATACGCGGTGAGCGTGGGAGTTGTCACATTATAGATAACTCTATCATTAGAAGGGTCTTTGGTTTCAGCTTCGCTCCAAGTCCAATTTTCGGAACCTGCGGCTTTGCCTTCGTAAAGCGGAATGACTTGTTGCGCATTGGCAACTGCCAATAGTTGCAAACTCAATATTAAAAGGGAAGTAATTTTTTTCATAAAACCTATATTTAAAACAAAGGTGCGATGCAAGTTAGTTACCTAAACTCACATCACACCATAAATGATCAATATCTATAAACAATTATTCATTAATAACCAGGATTTTGCGTCAAAACGCTTGAACCTTGCAAGTCAATTTGAGATTGCGGAATCGGCCAATACTCATTCTTACCTGTTACAAAAGTGATTTTGCCCAAGCGACCTGCCAAAATTTTAGAATCATTAGCAACATATCGCTCAACCTCTGCTTTGGCAATACCCCAACGAACAAGGTCATAAAAACGGTGTCCTTCTTGAGACAATTCCAATTTGCGCTCCATCCGCACTGCGGCGCGTGCCGTAGCTGGGTCTGCAAATGCAGGATATTGACCTACGCTGTAATTCGCAGCGGGTGTAGCACCATTCATCACGAAACCTGTAGCCT
>JBEEMZ010000146.1:0-12217 GCA_041192405.1 Bacteroidota bacterium
CAAGGCATTGTGAAAATGAATTATGAAACGGAATTAGCGGCAGATTTGAGTGAAAATGTCATTTTAAAGGTACAATTAGAGAATAAAGGGTATTTAAATGGCGTTCAACAAACGTTTGATGAAAAAACATTTGATTTAGTGCTTGGAAATGCCGATATTGACAGCGATTTGGCACTACAAGATATGATCAATGTGTATGGGGTTGCGAATTTGGGGCAAATTGCGAACGCGCTTTCGATGGCGATGAAAACGAAAATCGAAGCCGCAACGGACGAGCCGTTCCAAAATGGAAAACGATTGGAATTGATTGAAAAATTGCGAAAGTATTCAGATTGTACACCTACGTTTGATAATGAACTGTTTGCAATGGAATTACATTACAATGATGGGAAAAGTGATTTAGATGCTCCTGCACAATACAATGGCAACATTTCATGGATGAAATGGCGCGTGAATACTGGCAATACCCGATTGAGTCAAGCCTATGGTTATCAGTATGATAAATTAAACCGTTTGACGAAAGCGACGTATGGCGAATTTGAATTGGATAAACCGTGTGTGGTGAATAAAGACCGTTACAATGAAGTGATTACTTATCAGGATCATCGTGGCAATATTGGGGGCATTCAACGAAATGGGCTGAATATCAATACTGCATTCTACCGCACACTTGACCCTGCGTTGGGACGTTGGTGGCAAATTGACCCGAAAGCGGAAGCCTTAATGAGCAAATGGGAAGGCTTTAAGTAAATTTTCTTTTGTAAATTTGCGTTTTAATATCCTATTCCTAATAAATTGTTTCTAAAATAAATCTTATGGCTGCTTATTCTTCTTATTCTTTCAAAGTGGTTAAAAAACAATTTGGTTTAAAATCGGTTAAAAATGCTCTTTTTGAAGATTTACAACCTATTGAAGCAAGTGATTGGTTGGTCGGGACACTCGAAAAAACGATGAAAATGGCAGTAATTAGTGAAAAAAGTCGTTCGGAATGGCTTGTATCACCCATTATGATTGAAATTAAGGACAAAAATGCTCGAAAAATGAATATTTTATCGGGTGAAAATTTAGATGTGGATAAAGAACTTTCTTTGACTGGTGAATGTGATTTTCTTTTTGTACGGGATCCAGATACACTGACCGTCGAAAGCCCTATTTTTTGTTTAGTCGAAGCGGAACGAAATGATTTAATGGGCGGTTTAGGACAATGCATTGCGCAAATGTTAGGGGCGCGGTTGCTAAATCAGCAAGATGGTATTGAATTGCCTGCGATTTATGGTTGTGTGACGACAGGTACCGATTGGCAATTCTTGAAATTGGAAAATCAACTTATAACATTGGAAAGCAATCTAAAATATATTATTGAATTGAATGTTATATTAGGCATTTTCCAGCGAATTATCAATGCTTTTGCTTGAAAATCGCAATTTTAGTGGAAAATAAATGGGTCTATTATTCTTTTCCACATCCCTAAGCAATTTCCGCTTTGGAAATTTTTGAAATAGGATGCGTATGATTGGAAGGATAAAAAGGAACTTTTTAGTTAAAATGGGTGCTTTTCAACCGAAAAAATCCTTAAAATCCTTGAAATCATACGCATCCTATTTCAAGAATTTTCCAAAGCGGAAATTGCTGCACATCCTTAAGCAATTTTATAATTTATTGATTCTTAATGAATTATAAAATTTTAACTTATAAAATTCATCATTTATCATTCATCATTCATCATTATTAAGTATCTTTGCCCTTCAAAAATGATTTTTCAAACAGCAATATGAATTGGATTAAAACAATTGGTTGGCTCATTCGCAAAGAAATCTTATTAGAATGGCGGCAGAAATACGCACTTGGCGGCATCGTGTTATATGTTTTTTCGACGATATTCATCGTTCACCTCTCCGTTTTAAAGGTCAATGTCAACATTTGGAACGCGCTTTATTGGATTATTGTACTTTTTGCGTCGGTCAATGCGATTGTTAAAAGTTTCATACAAGAAAATTCTAATCGCCAATTATATTACTATACGTTGACACATCCGACCGCAATTATCCTTTCCAAAATCATTTATAATACCCTTTTGTTATTGATTATCAATGTTTTAACATTTGTGGTATTTAGTTTTGTGGCGGGGAATCCTGTAATACACACAGGACGATTTTTGTTAGCGATTGGCTTGGGCAGCGTCGGTTTTGGGATTACGTTTACATTTATATCGGCGATTGCGGCGAAAGCGGCGAATGCTGCAACGTTGATGGCAATATTAAGTTTTCCAGTAATATTACCAATTTTGGCAACGTTGATTGAATTATCATTTAGTGCCATTCGTTTGCAAGATACGGCTGCGATTGGACACAATATTCAAACCTTAATGGCAATAGATTGTATCTTATTGGCACTTTGTTTTGTGCTGTTTCCGTATCTTTGGCGCGACTAATGCATGAAGCCCTATTCAATTCGGGAAAAAAAGACCTTCCAGAGAGCACTAAATTTGATTTTTGATTTCTTTTGCAAAAAGAAATCAAAAATCAAATTTAGCACTCTGCCCCCCTTTTTTCCTTATGTGTTTGAAAAATTAAAATAAGCTCAATATGAAATTAGCTTGGTGGAAATTATTAAGTATTTTCTTACTGTTTTACACATTGATTTTCGGTTTATTAGTGCCATTGAAAACGGGCATTACCGACGTAAACCCACGTAAAATCACTTGTGAGCAAAAAGTGACCCTTGCTGCACAAGGTTATAACAGTGTTTACACGCGTTACAAATCGCCTCGCGCTTGGCTCAAATTGGATAGCGTACACGCCTTAGCTGCGGCTGCGATTCGAGTCAAAAACGACCGTTTAATGGAAATTGATTTTGAAATGCCTGCGTATCTGCCTGATACTCAAAAGGTTACAGAATTAACATTGGTCATTGATGATGTGGTAGATGGCGTTTCGCTCTTGCCAAATGCGACATTTCTCAATCGGGGCGAAACGGTTGATACTGCCGCAGGTCAACGGGCTTGGAGCAAAATGATTACAGGAACGAATGCACATAAAGGCATTGCATTTCCGTACCGCAATATTTTATATGAATCTATTCGGAATACGTATTTCCATGTGCCGATGTGGTTTGTGATGTTTGCGATGTTTGGCGCGGCGGTTTATTACAGCATTCAATACCTGCGAACGGGCAATTTAGATTGGGATATTCGGGCGGTTTCGTTTACGAAAGTCGGTATTTTATTTGGATTATTAGGTTTGTTCACGGGCGCGTTGTGGGCAACTTACACTTGGGGCGAGCCATTCCCGATGGATTTGAAAATCATTATGACCTACACGGCTTTGTCCATTTATTTTGCCTACTTTTTGTTGCGCGGCGCGTTTGAAAGTTTTGAACAACGAGCGCGGATTTCAGCCGTTTACAGCATTTTTGCCTTTGCGTCTTTGATACCCTTATTATATGTCGTGCCGAGATTGGCAGGAAAAGACAGTTTGCACCCTGGAAATGGCGGCAATATCGCATTCGGTTCGCAAGATTTGGACAACACGATGCGGTTCGTTTTCTATCCTGCGAGTATCGGGTGGATCTTGTTAGGAGTCTGGATAGCGACGTTGGTGACGCGGGCTGCACTCATAGAAGATAAATTATATTCAAAATAAAATTGTTTGAACAATTTAAATTAAAATCAAAAATTCTGAAAATTCGACAAAAAAAGGTGTGAAAATTTTGTTTTTTAAAAAGCAATATTCTACCTTGCACCGTTTTTTGAAGGCAAAAGCATTCCATAAAAAAATGAAAAAGTATATTTCAATTATCGCAATTATAATCATTTGTGTTTCAACCGTATCGGCACAATCTTTTGATAATTTGTTTCGCAGTGAAGGAAAAATTTATGTTGTCGTCGGCACATTGGCGATTATTTTAAGTGGAATTATCTTGTTTTTGATAAGAATAGATAAGAACCTAACCAAATTAGAGAATCAAATTAAACAAAATGAGCATTAAACATGTAAGTTTTTTCAAAAGCGTCGAACGCAATTTTGATAAAGCTGCTGGTTTTACAGGATTACCAAAAGGGCTTTTGGAGCAAATCAAGGTTTGTAACGCAGTCTATAAAATGCACTTTCCTGTTCGTATTAATGGCGAATATCAAGTGATTGAAGCCTATCGCGTGCAACATAGTCATCACCGAATGCCCACAAAAGGCGGCATTCGATACGCAATGAGTGTGGATCAAGACGAAGTAATGGCGTTAGCTGCTTTGATGACTTACAAATGTGCGTTGGTGGATGTACCGTTTGGAGGCGCGAAAGGGGGCGTTAAAATTGACCCGAAACGCTATACTGATTATCAATTGGAACGCATCACGCGCCGTTACACGACCGAATTGGTACATCGCAATTTCATCGGGCCTGGTATTGACGTTCCCGCACCCGATTACGGCACGAGTAGTCGAGAAATGGCTTGGATTTATGATACGTATCAGACCTTGAAAAATGGAGAATTGGACGCGGCGGCTTGCGTGACGGGAAAACCGATTACGCTGAACGGCATTCGCGGGCGGACGGAAGCAACAGGTCGCGGTGTTTTTTACGGCATCCGTGAAATGTTGAGTATTGAGGAAGATATGACGAAAATTAGTATTACAAAAGGCATTGCAGGTAAACGAATTGTGATTCAAGGGTTGGGTAATGTGGGTTCTTACACGGGGCTGATTTGTCAGACGGAAGGCGATGCGCGGATTATTGCGATTTCGGAATATGAAGGTGCGATTTACAATGAAAATGGGCTTGATATGGCGGCGTTGATTGAACATCGCAAAGAAACAGGTACGATTATGACTTTTTCAGGTGGAAAACCGATGGCAAATCGGAATGAAGCACTTGAATTGGATTGCGATTTATTGATTCCTGCGGCGTTGGAAAATCAAATAACCATTGAAAATGCACCAAGAATTAAGGCAAAAATCATTGTAGAAGCCGCAAATGGGCCCGTTACGGCAGATGCGAATGAATATTTGGTTAAAAAAGGCGTGATTATCGTCCCTGATATGTACATTAATGCGGGTGGTGTGACGGTTTCGTATTTTGAATGGTTGAAAAATCTTTCTCATGTGCGTTTTGGGCGCATGGAAAAACGTTTTGAACACAATGCGTTTGAAAAATTGGTCAATGCCGTCGAAAAATATACGGGCAAAACCATTGATGCCCGTGAAAAATTGATTTTGACAAAAGGCGCGGATGAAATTGATTTAGTCAATTCTGGGTTGGAAGAGACGATGATTACCGCATTTCACACGATTCGAGATACTTGGAAAAGCAATCCGAAGATTGAAGATATGCGGACAGCAGGATTTGTCAGCGCGATTGGAAAAGTAGGCAGTGATTATATGAATCTTGGTATTTTTCCATAATTATTTGATTATGAATCAGTTATAACTTATTGATGCTTCAAGTGATACGATTTAGACACGAATTTTACGCATTTTCACGAAGCCATCTTGCTTAAAATTCGTGAAAATGCGTGCAATTCGTGTCTAAATCGTATCACTTGCTTAACTTCGCCCGTTATTGATGCTATACGTTTCAATAACGGGCGAAACTATTTTTTAAATCATTGATAATCAAGATTTTATGGAATCCATTCTACAACATTTTCCCAATTTGACCGACGTTCAAAAACAACAATTTGAAGCATTAATGCCGCTTTATACCGATTGGAATGCGAAAATTAATGTCATTTCGCGCAAAGATATGGAACATTTATATTTGCATCATGTATTGCATTCGTTGGCGATTGCCAAATATGTGCCGTTTCGAGACGGCGCGGCGATATTGGATTTGGGTACGGGCGGCGGTTTTCCAGGGATTCCGTTAGCGATTTTGTATCCGTCGGTGCAGTTCGTTTTAACGGATAGTATTGCAAAAAAAATTAAAGTGGTTCAAGAAGTTGTTGACGCGCTTGCATTGAAAAATGTGACGGCTTTGGCGATTCGCACGGAGGAAGTGACTCAAAAATTTGATTTTGTGGTGACACGCGCTGTTGCGACGTATGATAAATTAGCGTTATGGGGTTTGAAGGCATTGAAAAGAAAGCAACAACATGGGATTCCAAATGGCATCATCGCGCTGAAAGGCGGCAATGTGCGTGAAGAATTTAAATTAATACACGGAAAACCTTATTTTGAATTGACACCTATTAGTACATGGTTTAAAGAGGAATATTTTGAAGAAAAATTTGTTGCCTACCTGCAAGGATAAATAATAGAGTATTGATAATCAATTATTTGTATATTCCGAAATTTCAAATCATAGACATGCAACAATCTAAATTCTTTACGAACGAAACGGATAATACGCTTCTTCAAAAAATAGAAGGCATCTTCAATTATAAAAAAGTTCATTTTTTCGACGCACTTGTGGGTTATTTCCGTGCTTCGGGCTATTTTCGGATTCGTCCGTTGATTGAGAAGGCAGCCGAAATTCGTGTTTTAGTCGGCATCAATGTTGATAATTTGATATATGAAGCCAATCGCAAAGGTTTGCTATTCAATCCCGATGCCGAACGTTCTCAAGATGATTTTTTCCGAGAGCTTAAAAAAAATATTCAAGAAGCTAAATATGATAAGCAAGTTGAAACGGGCATGTTAGGCTTCATTCAAGACATTGCCGAACGAAAAATACAAATTCGGGTGCATCCCAAACAGAATATTCATGCAAAAATCTATATTTTTCGGGAATCTGTGGCGCATCCTCATGGTTACGGGTCGGTTATCACAGGGTCGAGTAATTTGACAGAAGCAGGTTTGTCTAAAAATTTTGAATTTAATGTGGAGTTGCGCGACAATTCGGATATTGAATTTGCGACATTGACTTTTGAAAAACTTTGGAAGGAAGGCATTGAAATCGGTCAAGCATCTATTGATAAACTCAAAAAAGAAACTTTTTTGAACGATGCATTTACGCCTTTCGAGGTTTATATGAAATTTTTGATGGAATATTTTGGAAAAAGCATTGATTTTGACCCAACTTCGCTTTCTGATTTGCCAAAAGGTTTCAAACGATTGAATTATCAAGCCGATGCGGTGAATGATGGTTTCAATAAAATGCTCAAACATAATGGCTTTTTCCTCGCAGATGTGGTCGGATTGGGTAAAACAGTCGTCGGTACTTTGATTGCGAAGAAATGGTATTATTCAAATGGCTTTCCGACGCATCGTTCTTGGACCTTAATTGTCGCGCCGCCCGCTTTGGAAGATAATTGGCGTGAAACGGTAGAACAATTTGGTTTAGAAAATTATGATATTGTGACAAATGGCAGTTTGCACAAGGTTAAAACGCCGCAAAAATATGATTTAATCATTGTGGACGAAGCGCATAAATTCCGCACGGACACTGCGAGTATGCATCATTTATTGCAAAAAATTTGTAAAACGCCTTCTCGTCGCCGCTTGCCCGATGACACGTATGCGGCTAAAAAAGTGGTTTTAATTTCAGCAACGCCTTTGAATAATCGTCCCGAAGATATTGCAAATTTAGTTTATTTGTTCCAAGATGCTAAAAATGCGACTTTGGAAACAGGCAATTTGCAGCATTTTTTCCGACAACAAATTGATGCATATAAGAAAGTGAAGGTAGAAACAGATTTAAAATTAATTCAAGAGCAAGTCAGTATTATTTATGAGCGCATTCGGACAAAAGTGATTGAACCGTTGACGGTGCGGCGCACGCGGACGGATTTGAATGAGCATGCTTTTTATAAACAAGATTTGTTGGAACAAGGTATTATTTTTCCAATGGTTCAAAAACCAAAGAAAATTTTTTATATTTTAAATGAGCCATTAGATATTTTGTATGATAGAACAATTCGATTATTGAGTCACCCGACGGAAGGCATGTCTTATTTTCGGTATCAAGCCATTAAATACTTGAAACAACCTAAAAAAGACAAATATAAATCCGCAGATTTGATTTCGGAACAGTTGGCAAAAATTATGAAAACGATGCTCGTCAAACGGTTAGATAGTAGTTTTTTTGCATTCAAACAATCTTTGAAACGGTTTCATGCAGCCAATGAAGCGATGGCTAAAATGTTTGAAAAAGGTATTATTTATATTGCGCCGAATATAGATGTGAATGAATATATCAATGCTGACAAAGAAGACGAATTGATTGCGCTGATTGCGGATAGGATTGAATTCGACCCGACGATTGAAGTTTGTACGCCCCATGATTTTGATGCAGCATTATTGACGGGGCTTTTGAAAGACCAAATCATCTTAGCAGAACTCGTTAAATCTTGGGATGCCGTCACCAATGACCCGAAATTAGATGAGTTTTTTAAATATTTAAATCATGAACTTTTGGCAGAACCAACCAATCATGCCAATAAATTAGTTGTTTTTTCAGAATCGAAAGAAACGACTACTTATTTGCATAAACAATTGAAAATCAAAGGTTTTGATAAAATTTTATGCGTGAATAGTAGCAATCGAAAAGATTTAATGCCCGCGATTCGCGCCAATTTTGATGCGAATATTCCAAAGGAAACGCGAAAAGATGATTTTAATATCATCATTTCAACGGAAGTTTTGGCGGAAGGGGTGAATTTGCATCGGGCAAATGTGGTGGTGAATTACGACACGCCTTGGAATGCGACGCGCTTAATGCAGCGCATCGGGCGGGTGAATCGGATTGGTTCGGAAGCAGGACAAATTCATATTTTCAACTTTTTTCCGACCGCGAAAGTGGATAAAGATATTGATTTGGAGAAAAAAGCAGTGATGAAATTAGCGGCTTTTCATGCAGCTTTGGGAGAAGATAGCCAAATTTTTTCGCCCGATGAATCGTTTGAATCGTTTGGTTTGTTTGACAAAGCGTTGGATGAGGAGCGCGATGAGAAGTTAAATTACTTGATGTATTTGCGAAAATTCAAAGAAGAGCAGCCTGAATGGTTTAAAATCATTAAAAATATGCCGTTACGGGCGCGAGTCGGGCGTAAAAGTAAGATTTTGAAGGCTGCTACGTTGACTTTCATCCGAAATGAACGCCGAGATGCGTTTTTCTTCACTCGCGCTGACAATACGATGGAGGAATTGACTTTTATCGAAGCGGTACGACATTTCGAGGCGCGAATGACCGAAAAAGCCTTGCCTTTACATGACGCGCATCATGCACAAGTGCAGACAGCGATGGATACTTTTTTAAGAAAAATCGAAGCCGAAAAAGCGAAAGAACAAAAAGTGGATACGGCGCAAGGTCCGAATGAGCGAAAGGCAATCGCTTATTTAGATGCGTTTTTGCCTGTTTTATTTCTTTCAGAATCGGATAAAGTATTGATTATCAAGGCAAAAGAAGCGATTCATCTGGGCAAATTTCAAAAATTGCAACGTGATATTAATCAATTAGAACGGGCTGTTAAAAAAACGCCTTTGAAACCCATTTTATTATGGGAGCGTATTGTTCTGATTTTGAAATCGTACCCGTTGATTCGGGACGAAGCTGCAAATACGGATTTGCCTAAAAAAAATGTTGTAAAACCTTTATTTCAACCTGAAATTATTATTTCTGAATCATTTACGATTTAAAATATGGATGCTACACAATTAAAAGATATATTTAAATCTGATTTTCATTTACCCGCTTGGGAAAAAGTGATTTTCCCACAATTGTTCCGAAAAGTAGATTTTTTCACGGAACATTTACATCTATTTTCGGATACGGAGACAAACGGTTATGCAGGCTATCAATTGGGGCTTGCGACCTTAGATGATGGTAAAAAATTAGCTCTTTTTGTGGTTTCGGTCGCTGAAAAAACAACAATTGTTTCTAATCGCGTCCATTTAAGGAACATTGCCGCGAAATATATTGATCAACATATCATACATGGCGCGTTGGTTTTGTATCATCGGGCTGAAAAAAAGGATTATCGGTTCACCTTCATTTCTAAGTATTCCGCTTTGGATGAGGACGGCAATTTTAATAAAATCGAAACGCATTCAAAACGGTTTACTTATGTTTTGGGTGAAAATGAATCTTGTACCACAGCAGCTAAACGGTTTGAAGCCTTGTTTCAAAAACATAAAGCATTGGTTATCAATGATTTCAATGAGGCGTTTTCGGTAGAGAAATTGTCGAAAGATTTTTTCAAAGATTATCGAAATAAGCATTATAACGATTTTATTGTGTTTCTAACGGGCGAAAATGCGGATGGCAAAATGGTTCAACCACCGCATGATTCGTTGAAAACGGTTTTCAATAAGGATAAAAAAGCAGCGCGAGATTTTGTTAAAAAGTTATTAGGGCGATTGGTTTTCATGCACTTTTTGCAAAAAAAAGGTTGGCTCGGTGTGCCGAAAACGGAGCAAAAATGGGAAAATGGAGACCCGCTTTTTTTACAAAATTTGTTTAAAAATTTTTCGGATAAAGCGCATTTTTTGACGCAATGTCTTAACGCCTTGTTTTTCAATACTTTAAATGAGGATAGGAAAAGTTCAAAGGATGTTTTTCTATTGACTGATACGCGCATTCCGTATTTGAACGGCGGACTTTTCGACAAAGATAAATTGCAAACGCAATTTATTGATTTTCCTGCGGCTTATTTCACGGCGTTATTCGATTTTTTTGACCAATACAATTTCACGATTGACGAAAATGACCCTGATGAAGCTGAAATCGGCATTGACCCTGAAATGTTAGGACATATTTTTGAAAATCTTTTGGAAGATAATAAAGATAAAGGCGCGTTTTATACGCCAAAAGAGATTGTTCGATACATGTGTCAAGAATGTTTAATTCAGTATTTGAATACTAATTTGGAAAATTTTAAAGTAAAAAAGGTTGATAATGAAGTGATTGTGCAATTAGTTCGGTATAAAAAATTATCACCTGTTTTTGAAAATAAGGAAGTTGCACGAGCAGTTGAACAATTATTGAAAGTGGTGAAAATTTGTGACCCTGCGATTGGGTCGGGGGCGTTTCCGATTGGTTTATTGCAGGTAATTTATCAAACGCGGTTACATTTGTTTCCAAAATTGAAATATGGGACGGCTTTTGTGCCCGCGCAGGTTAAAAAAGAGATTATTCAAAACTCTATTTACGGGGTGGACAAAGATGGCGGTGCTGTGGATATTGCGCGATTGCGTTTTTGGCTCGCGCTGATTGTGGACGAAAATCAACCCGAACCGTTACCCAATTTGGATTTCAAAATCATGCAAGGCGATTCCCTTTTAGAATCGTTTGATGGGATTCCGTTGGATAACATTGCGCAACCGAAGGCTACGCAAGTGTCTATTAAAATGGTGAATCCTCAAATAGATATTTTTGGTAATATTCAAAATGGTCAAACTGAATTTTTTACGCATGATGTGGTGCAAACCGATATTCAACAATTGTTGAAAGATTACTTTGTAGCGACAAGTGCTACGAAACCTAATTTGTATAAGAAAATTGATAAATATGTTTTAGATAATATTGCTTATAACCTTGAAATTTATAGCGATTCGCTTAAAATTCGGCTCGCAAGCGATGAAAAACGATTTAAGGATAAGTTGACAATTATCAAAAATGAGGTGCAAAAACAAAAATTGTTGGAAAGTAAAGAACTAATTGCACTCCAAAAATTGAAAACTGAAATTGCTGCAAAGGATGCACAATTTGATATGTTACAAAAATTGCATGAAAGCGCGGAACGCCCCTTTTTTCTTTGGCATACCTATTTTAAAGAGGTATTTGACAACGGCGGGTTTGATATTGTGATTGGGAATCCGCCATATATTCAATTGCAGAAAGAAGGCGGTTTATTGGCGAAAATGTATGAAAATTTAAATTATAAGACTTTTGAACGAATGGGCGATATTTATGCCCTTTTCTATGAAAAAAGTCATCAATTATTGCGTCAAGGCGGGATTTCAGCATTTATTACGTCAAATAAGTGGATGCGAGCAGCGTATGGGGAAAGTTTGCGTCATTTTTTCATTGAAAATACAAATCCGTTGGTTTTATTAGATTTTGGCGGTGTTCAAGTTTTTGAAAGTGCGACCGTTGACACGAATATTTTGATTTCACAAAAAGCTAAGAATCAATATCTTACGCAAAGTTGTGTTTTAGATAAATCTTATAACCGTCACAAGGAAATCAGCGTTTTTTTTGAACAACGCACCTGCCCGATTGCCTTCAAAAACGCTGATGCTTGGGTCGTCCTCTCCAAAGCAGAAATGATGATTAAACAAAAAATT
>JBEEMZ010000147.1:0-12066 GCA_041192405.1 Bacteroidota bacterium
ATTGTCTCAAATGGCTAAAGGAGATACCCTTTTAGTATCTGAATTATCCCGTTTAGGTCGGAATCTCTTGCAAATCATGAGTATCTTAAATTTTTGTATATAAACAGGTTTCCATCATAGCAACTGCATTACAAGAGAAAATAGAATAAGCATTTTTTTGTAAATCATTGATAATCAATGATTTACAAAAATTACTATGCTGAAGCTAAAAACAGATGCCTCGATTTTTAGCTTCCACAAAAAAAAAACTTGAAAAGGCGATGACAAAAAGAAAATTCGCAACATCAATGTTTAAAACCAAATGAAAAAAGAAAAAAACTTGAAAAAGGCGATGACAAAAAGAAAATTCGCAACATCAATGTTTAAAACCAAATGAAAATAAATTAGCAGATTTTTACTTGAATTAACCTTAAAAAAGATTTTTTTACCTCAATTTTATCCTTAACAAATGAAAAATGTTATTTCCTCATGGTCAGTTGTAGCAACGACCCTTTTATTCGCAAGCCCTTTGGTTGCGCAAGATGATCTTTCTACGATGATGCCGCTTAAACGTGCTGTGTCACCTGTCAGCGCAAGTGCTGAGCTTAAATTAAAACCCGCAGCAGCAGCTCAATTGAAAACGTTGCGCGATGAAATTAATAAAAATAAATATGCTTTTGAAGTAGCGCATTCTGAAGTCGCAGACCGCCCCCTTACGGAACTTTGCGGTACAAAAGCACCTAAAGCAGTCAATGCAGCAGCCGTTGAACAACAAGAAAAGTTAAATCAACAAACCCGCCTTAAAATTCAAGGGGAGTTGAAAGCTAATAAAGCAAGTGGTTCTGTTTCGGGCCCAGGTGCAGTGAGTGGCTACCCAAGTTGTTGGTGGGGTTCAGGTTGGTTTTCACCTGTTAAAAATCAAGGAGGATGTGGTAGTTGTTGGGCATTTGCGGCTTGTGCGGCTTTTGAACATGCACATAAAAAATTCTATGGTACAACACCCGATGTTTCTGAACAACATATCTTAGATTGTGGTGTCACAGGTGGTGGTGCCGATGCTGGAAGTTGTGGTGGTGGTTGGTCAGACCGTGCTTTTGATTATATTCGTTGTTACGGTGCGCCGAATGAAAGTTCTAAACCGTATCGCGCTTATGACCAAACATGTACTTATGCTCCGAAAAAACATTATGCGTATTATTGGGGACAATTGTATCCAGGTCGTTTCCCAACACGTGATGAGATTAAAAATTATGTTACTTATTACGGTTCGGTAGTGACTTACATGAAAGCAGGCACTTCAAGTTTTTCTTGGTATCGCGGCGGGATTTACAATGGTTATCCGAATACAAATGCTTATGATATTGACCATGCAGTGACGATTGTAGGCTGGTGCGACCAATATAATGCTTGGATTATCAAAAATTCATGGGGGACAGGTTGGGGTTATAGCGGTTATGCTTATGTGGATTACAATAATTGCAATATTGGCAAATTTGTTTACTACATTATGCCAAAACCAAGTTCTGGAGCGATTTCAGCAGGAGGCTCGGAGACCGCAAATAGAACAAGCGGCAAAGCAGAAGACAAGGAAACAGCGATTAATACTGAAAAATCACCTATCATTGAATCATCAAGAGATTAAATTTTGTTAAAAAATGGTTATCCTATTCTTATAAATGATTGTTTAGCAATCATTTATAAGAATAGGATAACCATTTATGACTTATAGTTTTTGTTCATATCTCAAATCTTTCAATCATTATGAAAACTTGGAGTTTTTTTGCAATATTCCTTTTTGCGCAGTGCGCAACGCAATCCAATTCAAACAGTACCAAACCAACACCACCAAATCCTATCGGTTTCAATAAAACCCCTATGCCTAAATCAGATAAAAAAAAGGCGGCTACGCGAGAAGTCGTTCAAGTCGGTTGTACGACTCAATTGACTTTAACGCGAGGACAAATCTTGACGCTCAAATTGCCTGCTACGGCTGGCACGGGTTATCTTTGGCTGCTTCAAAAATCAAGCAATCATTTAAAATGGCTTCAATCCGATGTTTTGAAGTTTGAAAAAACGGAAAAAGCGGAATCTGGCAAAGTGGGATTTGCACAATCACAAGTTTTGACTTTGGAAGCGTTGGAAGTGGGTGAAGTAAGCTTAGATTGGGTATATGTCCGCCCGACAGACCTTGAAAATATCGGAAATAAGTGTTTGATAAAAGTGATTATTCAAGAGTAACGTAATTGGTCGGTTGCTAAATAATTGATTATCAATATTTTAACCAACCAACTAATCAATTAACCAACCAAAATTGACATTCAAATCTTCAATTATTTATGAAAACTTGGAATTTTTTGCCATGCTTATTCGGCATGTTGTTGTTTGCGCAATGCACAAACACAGAACCATCCACTACGGCGAAGCCAACACCCACAAATCCTGTTGGACTTGTAGCTCCTACCGCGCCGCCTGATAAGAAAAAAACGGCAGTGCGGGAAGTGGTGCAAATGGGTTGCACGAGTCAATTAACGATCGTGCGCGGGCAAATTTTAACAGTCAAATTGCCTGCTACCTCGGGCACAGGCTATCTTTGGCACCTCAATAAACCGGATACGCATGTAAAATTGAATCAATCGGATGTGTTGAAATACGAAAAAGCGGAGAAAACGGCAACGGGCAAAGTGGGTGGTTCACAGTATCAAGTGGTGAGCTTGGAAGCGTTACAAACGGGGGTTGCTACTTTAGATTGGGTGTACAGCCGACCAACGGATGCTAAAAATGTAAGTAATAAGTGTTCGATGCAAGTGACGATTCAAGAATAAAGGATGCTAATGAATGATGAATTTAATTGATAATCAATGAGTTATGAAATTCATCATTCATTTTAAAAAAAAAAAAAATGAATTTTTCGATGACAAAATCAAAACGCTATACATTAATGAGTAAATGAGTTCACAACTGTAAATAGATGATTCATTATTTACGTCCTTTAACAATAAAAACCTTAAATAATTAAATGAAGCATTCATTAACTTATTGGGTTGTTGCAGCAACGACCCTTTTACTCGCAAGCCCATTGGCTGCACAACAACAAGAAGATCCTGCTGTCTCAATGCCGCTTAAACCAGCAGTAGCAGCACACGGGCCCGTAAGCGCAAAGATGAAACCCGAAATTGAGGCTCAATTGAAAACCATTCGAGCAGAAGGCACGAAAAAGAAACATGCTTTTGAAGTCGGCTACACAAAGGCGATGGAACAAAAACCTGCTAAACTTTGTGCCACCAAACGACCAAAAGCCGTTAATGCGGCAGCAGTCGAAGCGCAAGAAAATAATAATGCAGCGATGCAGTCTAAGATTCAAACAGAGTTAAAAGCAGATAATATTACCATTCAAGCACCAGAAGCGGGGGCTGTCAGTGCGGGGCAAAGTCGTTGGTGGGTTCCGAGTTGGTTATCGCCCGTTAAAAATCAAGGGAGTTGCGGTAGTTGTTGGGCATTTGCAGCATGTGCGGCGTTTGAACACGGACATAAAAAGTTTTATGGCACGACTCCTGACTTGTCTGAACAAAATATTGTGGATTGTGGTCGTACAGGCAGTGGTTTAGATGCAGGTTCTTGTGAAGAAGGCGGTTGGTCGGATAGAGCTTTTGATTATTTGCGTTGCTACGGCACGGCGAATGAGAGTGTTAAACCTTATGTTGGGGTTGATGAGGCTTGTGTACGCGTCTCGAAGAAACATTATGCGTATCATTGGGGACAATTGTACCCGAATCGTTTCCCGAATCGCAATGAAATCAAACGAGCGATTAGAAATTATGGTGCAGTTGTTACGTACATGAAAGCGGGTTTAAGTAGTTTTTATGCGTATAAATCAGGTGTTTACAACGATTATGCGAATACAGATGAAACCGATATTGACCACGCTGTAACGATTGTGGGTTGGAGTGACCAATATAATGCTTGGATTATTAAAAATTCATGGGGTACCGATTGGGGTTACGGCGGTTACGCTTATGTAGATTACGATAATTGCAATATTGCTAAATATATTTATTACGTGATGCCGCGTCATAGTCATGGGCGGATTTCTACGGCGGCTCCTGTGGCTGCGGGCTCTGGCGGTGCTGAAAAACCGATTACGATGGATAAATCACCTATTATTGATGCTTCAAATTAACGATTGTTAATTGCTAATTGTGGATTGTCGAATGTGGAATGTATTGATTGTCAGTACATTCCATATTTTTTTAATGGCATATCCGTACTTGATAGAAATTAAAGTGGGGTTCATGAAAAATCCGTTGAATCCGTCCTTCCATAAACCTCACTTTCTCCACGAAGTGCATTTTTTTTTGTCCTATACTAAGCATTTTTTTAACAATTCATTTACTTTTTTTTTGCAAATCGCATTTGAATGGATTATCTTTGCAAACACAGGAATGAGGCGCACACGCCCACAAAATCAAAATAACAAAATATATAAATAATTCATTTTCAATTATAAAATTTTTGTTATGTAAAAATAGAGCTATGAAAAAAACACTCCCTACTTTATTGATAATACGTTTGCAAAAAAAATCAAAAAAACTGATGACATTGTGTTTTTTGTAAACATTAATCAAAAAAACAAGCAACCCGTTGTGGATATCGGCATGTAGATTTTGGGTTTCGGAACCTGTTGATAATCAACGCATTCCGAAATCCAAAATCCAAAATTCACATGCCGAAATCCATCCATTTCTATGAAACAAAATCAAATGTTTGACAATATGATACGCTTTTGGGTATTTTTAATCTGCTTATTAGGAACGCAGCACCGTATTTGGGCACAATTTCGGGCGCAAGATTCATTAGCATTAGTAAGTTTATATAATGCAGCAGGGGGCGCAAATTGGACTTACGCATGGGATTTGACCCAATCCATAGATAATTGGCGGGGCGTTACGCTGAACGCGGAAGGGCGTGTGCAAAAATTGGTGTTGCCTGAGCGTCAATTAGCGGGCTCGTTGCCAAGCAGCATCATTAATTTAAGTAAATTAGAAGTTTTACAGCTGCACCTAAATGCGTTGACGGGTTCTATTCCAACGAATTTGGATAGTTTGACGAATTTAACAGAATTATATTTGCATAACAATCAATTCACAGATTCGATTCCAACGAATTTAGGTAATTTAGTGAATTTACAATATTTGGCACTTTCCGCCAATCGGTTGACGGGCAGTATTCCCACAAGTTTAGGCAATTTGCGCCGTTTAAGACATTTGCTGCTTGCGGGCAATCGTTTATCTGGCGCGATTCCGACGAGTTTAGGGAATTTGGACTCTTTAGAAAACTTGTTTGTGTTTCAAAATGAGTTGACGGGCAGCATTCCGACGACTTTTACAAATTTGCGTCGTTTAAAAAAACTTTATCTCTATTTGAATCAATTGACTGGTACGATTCCGACGAATTTGGGCAATTTGGATTCATTAAACGAATTTTATGTTTATAAAAATCAATTAACGGGTGCGATTCCGATTAGTTTTCAAAGCGCGACTCGGTTAACAGACCTTGATTTCCAATACAATAAAATTGATAGTGTTCCAAATTTATCAACGTTGACCAATTTGCGTGTTTTTCATGCGGATTCCAATCGTTTAACCTTTGACGACATTGATGGAAATGCGTCCATCAGGATGACTTATACCTTACAAGATTCGATTTTCAAAGATACCACTTATTCTAAACGGGTTGGAAATGCCTTAATGATTGATTTAGGCATAGATGGCGCCATGACTACGAACACTTATAAATGGTATAAAAATGATACGTTGATTTTTACAGGCAATTCTAATACATTCATTATCAATTCGTTGCAATTATCTGATGCAGGCAAATACACGGCAGTTGTCTCCAATTCGGACAGACCTAATGTGATTTTATACGGTCGAAAAGCAATCGTAAGCGTCGTAGATTCAACGAATACTTGCCGAACACAAGATTCGGTGTCGTTAGTTGCGTTATACAATGCGACAGGTGGCGCGAACTGGACGAATCGTTGGAATCTGACGCAACCGATGACCTCTTGGTACGGCATTACGCTCAATACAGACGGTTGTGTAAGGTGTATTGACTTGGATGGCGTTGCAGACTGTGCGTATGATCATGGCACAGGGAATAATTTAATCGGTACACTTCCAAATTTGAATATGGCTTCTTTGCAAACTTTTAATGTTGCGTATAATCCACGCATCACGGGGGCGATTCCGACTTTGACGATGCCGCTTTTGGAAACCTTAGACATCCGAAGCGATAGTTTGACAGGTAGCCTTCCGAATTTTAATTTGCCGACTTTAAAATATTTGTATTTTAATAATAATTTGTTGACGGGCAGTATTCCCAATTTTAATTTGTCGAATCTGTCCATTATTTATGGCATGAAAAATCAATTGAGTGGCGCGATTCCTAATTTCAGTGCCACCAGTTTAAAATTTCTTTATTTTGACACCAATGAATTGACGGGTAGCGTCCCCAATTTTACATTGCAAACCTTAGAAGAAATCAATTTTTCTAATAATCAATTGACGGGCAGCGTTCCTAATTTTGCAATTTCGAGTTTGAAGTCCATTCGGTTATATAATAATCGGTTAACAGGCACGATTCCCAACTTTAATTTGCCCAATTTAAAATGGATTGAATTACAAGACAATCAATTAACGGGTACGATTCCCAATTTTGCGGCTACAAGTTTGGTCAATCTGTTGTTGAGTAACAATCAATTATCGGGTAGCCTTCCGAATTTCAATTATCCGAATTTGGAATATCTGCATCTATATACCAATCAGTTGACGGGTAGCATTCCAAGTTTTACATTGCCTGCTTTAAAGGAATTATTGTTATATGAGAATCAATTGACGGGTAGCATTCCTAATTTTGCGATGTCAAATTTGCTCTCGCTCAAACTGTATAACAATCAATTGACAGGCAGTATTCCCAATTTCAATATGCCTCTATTGACACATATTGTATTGAATACCAATCAGTTAAGTGGGAGCATTCCAAATTTTAGCATGCCGAATTTAGTCCTACTCGACCTGTATAAAAATCAATTAACGGGCAATTTTCCATCAGGATTGAGTACCCTTTTATCCACTGTGAGAATAGATAGCAATCGTTTTACATTTAGCCATTTGATTCCGAATTTAACGGGTTTACCAACGGCAGTAGCAAAAACGTATGCACCTCAAGATTCTATTTTTAGCGATACGACGTATTCAAAACGGGTGGGCGATTCGCTCACAATAGATGTAGCGATTGACAATACGTTGACGACCAATCGTTATACTTGGTATAAAAATGGTACTTTTTACGATACGACACGGGTTAATAAATTGATTATCAATGGTTTACAATTAACGAATGCGGGCATTTATACTTGTGCTGTGTCTAATCCAAATGCGCCTAATTTGACTTTATATAGCAAAAAAGCGACGGTGACGGTCAGTGCAGCAGTGTCGGCATGTCGGTCGCAAGATTCATTGGCATTATTGGATTTGTATAACGCAACGGGCGGTTCGAGTTGGTCGCGGCGTGATAATTGGCTATCAACGGCTTCCATCAACACTTGGTATGGGGTGCTTGTCAATGCGCAAGGTTGTGTAGATACGCTTCTTTTGGATAACAATCGGTTAAGCGGTACGTTGCCGACGAGCATGGGCAATATGACAAGTTTGAAAGTCATATTTTTGCCTAACAATCAATTGACGGGCGCGATTCCAACACAATTTGGGAATTTGACCGCGTTAGTGATGTTGTACTTGCATAAAAACCAATTGACAGGCAGCCTTCCAACCGAATTAGGCAATTTGACCAATTTGCGAGAGTTTGGAGTGTCGGAGAATACCTTACAAGGTAGTATTCCAGCGAGTTTAGGTAATTTAACCAATTTAACCCGCCTTTATTTGAGTCGGAATCAGTTGACGGGCGCAATTCCAACAACCTTGCGCACCATGATTGCTTTAAATGACCTTTATTTGGATAACAATCAATTGAGCGACACAATTCCAAGTGGTCTGAGCCAATTAAGCGGTTTGAAAAATCTTTTTTTGGGAAATAATAATTTAAGCGGCACGATTCCAACTACCTTCGGTCGTTTGAGTGCCTTGCAGTACCTTTTGTTGGATAATAATAATTTAAGCGGCACGGTTCCAGATAGTTTGGGGAATTTGAGTCAATTACAGGCATTGGGATTAGACAGTAATCAATTGGTGGGCAAAATTCCAGTGAGTTTCCAACGATTAACGAATTTGCAATTGCTGCATTTTCATGGAAATCGAATTGATAGCGTGCCGTCTTTGGCTAATTTGCCCCTTCGAGCAGATACTATAACGTCGGTATCAGGTGTGTCGGTAACGAATCAGCGCGGGTTGCGGGTGCAACAAAATCAATTGACATTTGATGACATTATTCCCAATTACAATTTTTTGCGCACGGCGACCTATGTTTTTGCGCCACAAGATTCTTTTTTCAAAGATACGACCTATCGCAAACGCACAGGTGATACTTTAATCGTTGATTTGAAAATGGATGGTGCGCTTACAAACAATAATTACAATTGGTATAAAAATGATACTTTTTTGACTTCAACAACTTTTAATAAGTTGATTATCAATGGTTTACAAAGTCGTCATGTAGGCGTTTATACGTGTCGCGTGACGAATGCGACGGTTGACGGTTTTACCTTATATAGTCGAAAAATCACGCTTATCGTAGATTCGATTGGTTGCCAACCTGCGCAGGATACGGCTTGGACAACAACTTTATGTGCGGGTCGCACTTATCGCTTGCCATCGGGACGGACAATTACTACAATTGGCAATTATAGCGATACACTTCGCGCCGTTTTGAACGCAACTTGTGATAGTATTCGGTATGCAATTCGAGTGGTTGCGGATAGCAGTTGCCGTTGTAGCGATTCGACGGCATTGGTCACTTTATACAACACAACAGGTGGCGCAACGTGGCGGAATCGGACGAATTGGCTCTCTGCCAATCCAGTTCCAACTTGGCATGGCATCCGCGTCAATGCACAAGGTTGTACGGATTCTATCGGTTTAGCGAATAATAATTTGATTGGGACACTTCCTAATTTAATAATGCCGACTTTGCAACAATTGCGGTTAGATAGCAATGCATTGACGGGTGCGATTCCTTACTTTAATTTGCCACTTTTAGAGTATTTGGGCTTGTCGTATAATCAATTAAGTGATACAATTCCTGATTTACAGTTAGGCAATTTGGTACAATGGGATGTTCAAAACAATCGTTTGACGGGAATTGTGCGTAATTTTAATATGCGCGGTCTAAGCATTTTACATTTTCAATCGAATCGGATAGACAGTGTGAGCGATTTATACACGCTCGTCATTGCGCGCAGAGGTGAAGCCGTTCGGAGTGAAGCTGATTTGCGAAGCCTCAATAAAGTAAAATCGGAGTCCAATCGAATCACATTTGATGATATATTACCTAATATGTTTTTAGCTGATTTCACTTACGCGCCCCAAGATTCCATTTTCCGAGACACGACGATTTCTAAAAATGTAGGAGATACTTTGTTCATCAATCTTGGCATTGATGGCGCATTGACAACAAATATTTACAAATGGTATAAAAATGATACGCTGTTCCGAACGGATAGTATGAATAGATTGATTATCAATGGTTTACGAACATCAGATGCGGGACAATACACGTGTAAAATAACGAACCGCAATGCACCGAATTTGACCTTGTATAGTCGCAAAGTGACTGTGATGGTCGTACCTGCTGCGCCCGTGGTGATTCCATGTCGAACAAGAGATTCTTTGGCATTAGTCGCTTTGTACAATCAAAATGCGGTCACAGCTTTGAATCAATCCAATTTAAATTGGTTTACGCAACCCAATCGCCCACTTGAAGATTGGACAAATGATGGCATTCCATTAACATTAAGTGCCGCAGGTTGTGTTACGGTTTTGGATTTATCAAATATTGGTTTGAATGGCAGGCTCGCAGATAGCATTGGGAATATGACCGAATTGGAAGAATTATATTTGCAAAATAATAATTTTAATAATCGGTTGCCGAACGGTTTGAATCGCTTGACGCGTTTAAAGATTTTGCTATTAAGCAATAATTTATTGACAGGTTTGCCCGATAGTATTCGGAAATTAGTGAATTTACAAGAATTAGATTTGGATGATAACGAAATTACAGGCAATATTCCGAGCGAATTAGGGAACTTAACTCGAATGCGTTTATTGAGATTATCAAAAAACAACTTCGATGGTAAGATTCCAAGTATATTAGGCAATTTGAATAGTTTACAAGAATTGACGCTTTCGGACAATCATTTAATAGATTCAATTCCATCAAATTTGGGTGGTTTGCGGAATTTGAAGAAACTGCTTTTGGATAAAAACCGATTGACGGGCAAAATACCCATTGCTTTTCAACAATTGCGCGTTTTAACCGAATTAAATTTTGCTTCTAACCAATTGGATAGCTGTCCAAGTTTAGCCGCTTTGACGAATTTAATTTCTTGTAATGCAACGGGGAATCAGCTGACTTTCAATGATATTTTGCCGAATTTAGGGCAGCGTTTCAATCTAAATTACGCGCCGCAAGATTCTATCTTTCGAGATACAACCTATCAACGCAATGCGGGCGATGCGCTGACGATTGATTTAGGCATAGATGGCAACGTTCCGAACAATGTTTATAAATGGTATCATAATGGCATTTTAAATACGACAATTGCTACGAATCAATTGATAATCAATCCATTACAAGGCAATGATGGCGGTCTATACACATGTATCGTGACAAATCCAAATGCACCAAATTTAACGTTGTTCACCCGAAAAGCAATTGTAAATCTGAATTGTGCTACCTCATCGCAGCAACGCGATACCGCGATTTGTCAAGGAAATGCTTTTACATTGCCGACAGGTCGAGTGGTAACGGCAGCAGGCACGTACCGCGATACCTTGCGCTCGAGACTGCTTTGCGACAGCATTATTATCACTCGTTTGTCGTTGCGTTCAAAAGATACCACTCGATTGAGCCTCAATGATTGTACGATTGCACGTACTCAAACGGATACAACCATGATTCCAAATCGCTTCGGATGTGATTCGATAGTGATTCGGACGCGCACGGCTCGGCGGGATAGCATTGAACGCGCTTTGCAATTGACATGCCGTGCCAATGAAGTTGGCATTCGGATTTTGACGCGCTCGACTAACCAATTTGGTTGCGATTCCATTGAATATCAACGAGTTGTGTTAGCACCTTCGTATCGTCGAGATACCACAATCTGGCGTTGTAATCAGCCTGATAAAACCGTTGATTCCGTTTTGCGGACGATTCATGGATGTGATTCGGTGGTTGCGTTCCATTTCAGATTGTGCCGCACGGATTCGACCGTGATACAACATATTGTTTGTAATACGCGCCAAGATTCGATGGTAAGATTGCGTAATTTTTGTGGGTGCGACTCGACAGTGATACACAAGTTTAAGGTTATGCATTTGGATACGGTGTTAACGACGGAGGTGGTTTGTAATATTGCGTATGTTGGCACAACCGCAGTCGTTGTGAAACACGAAAGACCACCATTTTGCGATTCATTGATAACGATTACACAACGCGTGTTTGATAGGTGCGGCTGTTTGCGCGATTCGACGCAACTTTATACGGGTTTGATTCCCAATGATGATGATAATCAAAATGATTATTTTATCATACCCTTGTTGGAACAATATACGCCGAACGAGTTGGTGATTACGGATAAACGGGGTATGTTAGTGTATCGCACCTTAAATTATAGGAATAATTGGGGCGGCACCAATCAAAATGGAGAACCGTTGCCACAAGGTGTCTATAATTTCGTGTTTCGGACGGCGAATACCAATTGTTTGCGGCGCGGCGTGATTGATATAAAATATGTACCGTAAAATTAGTTGGTTATACACTACTGAGTTATTAAAGTTGTAATATGTTTTTTTCCCGCAGATTTCGCAGAATAGAGACTCAAAAAGAAAATCCGCGAGAATCTGCGGGAAAATC
>JBEEMZ010000148.1:0-11731 GCA_041192405.1 Bacteroidota bacterium
ATGCCACTGCTAAATCAGCAATAGTTGTATCTTCAGTCTCGCCCGAACGGTGACTCATGATACTAGTATAACCGTTGCGAGTAGCCAAATTCACTGCATCAATTGTTTCCGAAAGAGTGCCAATTTGGTTCACTTTTATCAAAATTGAGTTAGCAATATCATTATCAATACCTTGTTGCAAACGGTCAACATTGGTAACAAAAAGGTCATCACCTACATCTACTTTTGGGGTTGCAACATTCCAACCAAGTGCCAAAAAATAAGATGTTGCGGCAGCTTGCCCCGCCTCGCCTAAATAAAGATTAAACTTGCGTCATAGGTTAAACCAAAACTGATTCCATTGCCTTGAATGCCATAATGAATTATAATTTTATCCATTGTGAAATATTTTTATATGTTAATTCAATACTCAAAAGTATGCTTTTTTTAAGATTTGAAAAGAATTTTTTCAATAAAATTCAAATTTTAACCATTTCGGGAATAAATGGAGAAGCATCACCGCCCCCTTTAATGATTTCACGCACAATTGTTGAACTAATATGAGAATATTGAGGTTGCGCGATTAACACAAGCGTCTCTAAACCGCCCCCAACAATGTGATTTAGTTGCGAAATGGTTTTTTCATAATCGAAATCGGCTGCATTTCGACAACCGCGCAAAATATAATGTGCGTCAACTTTTTGACAGTAATGTGCTGTCAAACCTTCAAAGTGGTCAATTTGAACTTTTTTATCGGCTTCAAAAACTGATCTTAGCCAATTGACGCGTTGTTCAAGTGGAAAAAGGGACTTTTTTTGCGAATTGGTGCCAACCGCAACAATGATTTTATCAAACAAGGGCAAAGCGCGTTTGACTAAATCTACATGACCTGTCGTTATCGGGTCGAAAGACCCTGGAAAAATACAAATTTTTTTTGTCATTTTGATAATTTTTTGAATTAGGAACAAAGGAATTAAGGAAGCACTAATCGAACTTCTGCTTCTTTAATTCTTTTGTTCCTAATTCAAATGAAATATTTAACTCATTGATTTTCAATTATTTTGCTTACCGACACGATGTCCAGCTAATGCAAACCATAATATATAGGTGTAACAAATTAACATAATGACCAAAAATGCGGAACGGAAATCGAATCCCAAGATTGACTTTTCATATAACCAGCCATAAAATGGCGGAATCAATGCACCTCCAACAATCCCCATAATCAATAACGCTGAACCTCTATCCGTTAATTTACCTAAACCATTGATTCCCAATGGAAAAATTGCTGGCCACATCACTGCATTTGCAAATCCTAATGCTGCTAAACAAGTAATTGTCGTTTCGCCCGTTGTCATGTAGGAACCAATTGTTAAAATCATTCCTAAAACGGTGGAAATCAATAAATACGTTTCTTGTTTGATGAAGCGAGGTATTAAAAAAATACTTGCTACATAACCGAGCAGCAAACCAATTAATCCAAAAGAGGTGAAATATTTGCTTTGCGCCCCTGTAAAACCTAAATTTTTGCCATAAACGGTTATTAAATCACCTGCCATGACTTCTGCACCAACGTAAAAGAAAATAGCTAATGCGCCTAACCACACATGTGGATATTGCATAAGGCTCGTCCTATCAGTAGATAACGCATTCGTATCACTGCTAACTTGTTCCGTAATATTCGGCAAAGAGGAACGGTTAATCCAAACCGCCATGAGCGAAAGCAACAAGGCTAATCCCGCATAAGGCAAATAAATACGACTCGCTAAATGGTCTAATAATTGGTTTTTAGCAACAAGGTCGGTCGTTGCTTTGATTTCAGCCTCTATATTGTCTGCATTTTTTAATAAAATCGCTCCAAAAACGAGATTTCCTAAAATACCCGCAAATTTATTACAAATACCCATAATACTGATGCGTTGTGCCGCCGATTCAATCGGTCCGATGACGCTCACATAAGGATTTGCGGCGGTTTGCAACAAGGCTAAACCCATCCCTTGACCAAATAAACCTGTCAAAAAGAGTGGAAAACTGCGAAAATGAGCCGCAGGAATGAATATTAAGGAGCCAATCGCCATCACAACTAAGCCAATAGACATGCCTTGCTTCGTACCAAATTGTTTTAAAATTTCAGACGAAGGGAGTGCAAGAAAAAAATAAGCCGCAAAAAAAGCCGTTGCCACATAAAAAGCTTGCTGGTCGGTGAGTTGACAAGAGAGTTTTAAAAAAGGAATTAAAATTCCATTTAGCCATGTCACTAAGCCAAATACGAAAAATAGGATACCTATCATCGTGATTTGCTGTGTGTAATTAGATTTGGTTGCTGTCATAAGTTGATTTTTTTCAGATTTCAACGCTGTTAAATGGTTGAAATCTTGTTGATTGAAAAAGATTGTCATTATTTTTGACAAAAATCGAATTTTTTTTATAAATCTAAAAGTTTTAAACCATTTTTCATTAAAAATAGCTATATTGTACTTATAATCTTTAAATGATTTAGGATTGTAAGGGAACTTTTAACACTCTATTTACGTTATTGCGCTGTCACAATATCGCCAAAAATAAAAAAAGGACTCTTATGAATTGCTTTTTTTCGCGTAAATTGCATCATTAAATGGAGTCACTTAAACATCGTTTTGTGCTTTTAGCTATCGCCAGTCTTTTTTAACCATTTCGTGGTATGAAAAAATGAAAAAGGCTTTATAAATTTGCGGCATTGATGCTCCGCGCTTGACTTTGGCAAGTGTCAAAAAAAACATCTTTCTATTTTAAAAACAATTTAGAAACGTGCCTAACAGCATTTTACAAGCACGTTCATCACTCTTGAATAACGGTACTTCTATGAAGCCAACCCTTTTAATCCTCGCTGCCGGTATGGGCAGTCGTTACGGCGGCTTGAAACAAGCTGATTCCATCGGTCCTAACGGTGAAGCCATCATCGAATATTCGGTGTTTGATGCCATTCGCGCAGGCTTCGGTAAAGTCGTTTTTGTCATCCGCAAGAGCATTGAAGCGGATTTTAAAGAAAAATTTGCAGGAAAATTCGATGGTAAAATCAAAATCGAATATGCTTTTCAAGAAATTGATTCTCCAATCGAAGGCATTTCTAAATTTCCTGACCGCAAAAAGCCTTGGGGCACAGGTCACGCGATGCTCGTGGCACAACACTTAATTCAGGAACCTTTTTTGGTTATCAACGCAGATGATTTTTACGGATATGATTCCTTTCGCCAAATGGCGCAATTCCTAAGTAAAAAATGTAATTCCAAACATCTTGGCATGGTTGGTTACTTTTTAAAAAACACTTTGTCTGAAAATGGTTCTGTAAGTCGTGGCGTTTGTGCAAAAGATTCAAACAATTTGTTGACAGATGTGACAGAGCGCACTAAAATTATTCGGGAATCAAATGGTCAAATTTATTACTATGATGAGCATCATGGTAAACATCCTTTGGCGGATGATACGATTGTTTCAATGAATTATTGGGGTTTTTCGCCTAAAGTTTTTGAAATAGCACGCAAAATGTTTGTTCAATTTGTTGCAGAGCAAGGTCACAACCCAACAGCAGAATTTTATATTCCACGCATTGCGAATGAAATGATTCAAACGGGTAAAGCTGATTTGACAGTTATGACGAGCCGCGATCAATGGTATGGTATCACGTACCAAGAAGATAAACAGGTCGTTCAACAAGCATTTTGGGCATTGACGACCATTGGCGTTTATCCCAATCAACTTTTTCCGACCGAACAAGTAGAAGGGAGTCGTTCATAAAATGGCTTACTTAAAAAGGCACAAAAGGTCTTGATTTTTTGTGCCTTTGATATTTAAATTACTTTGTAATGATTTTTTACTCATTTGTAATTTTTTGTTTAGTTAAATTATAAACCGTTGATTATAAACCGTTTGGAAGGTTGCAAACTTTCCAAACGGTTTATAATCAACGGTTTACACTAAAAACGCGGAGAAAATATTTATAATAACAATTGATAAATACTGTCAGGAAAAATACCTAATAAAAGCATTGCAGCCGCACTCACCGCTAATAAACCAACTTGCAAAGGATTGGCGTTCACAACCGCATGATCATCTGCATCATGGAAATACATAGCAATAATAATTTTCATATAATAGTATAAGCTAACCAATGACATACAAATAGCAAAAAATACTAATCCCGTCATACCTTCATGTACAGCTTCTGCAAAAATATAATATTTTGCCATAAAACCGCTTAGAGGTGGAATCCCTGCCATTGATAATAATGCAATAGTCATTGCTAATGCTAAAACAGGTTGTTTTTTTGCTAACCCGTGAAAGGCACCAATATCGGTTCGACCTTCTTTTGAGTCATCTACCAAATACAACACCATAAACGCCGCCATACTTGACAGGGAATAAACCGCCGTATAATACAAAATGGAACTATCTCCTGAATCATTTGAGGACAAACACGCCATTAACATATAACCCGCATGAGCAATAGATGAATAGGCTAAAATCCGTTTAACATTATGTTGTAAAACAGCAGAAACATTGCTAATAAAAAGTGTTAAAACGACCATGACTGTCAAAATATCGCTCCAACTGCCGTATAGCATTACAAAATTAGTCAATAAGCGATAAAATGCGCCAAAAGCTGCCATTTTAACAACCGTTGCCATAAATGCAGTGATAATTGTCGGCGAACCTTGATACACGTCTGGAGCCCAAAAGTGAAATGGCGCAACCGATAATTTAAATGCCATCCCAATAATCATCATCATTAATGCCAAAACGAGTAAAGAGGTTTGGTCAAAATGGAAACCTTCTTTTACTTTTTCTGCAATTTTGACCATTTCAAACGAACCCGTCACACCATATAATAAGGCAATGCCAAATAGCAAAAAGCCAGAAGCAAATGAACCCATCAAAAAATACTTAAAGGCAGCTTCATTGCTATCTCGATTGTACTTGTGGCTGCCCGCCAATACGTACATCGCAATCGAAAGTATCTCAATGCCGATAAATAACATGACCATATTCGTATAAGATACCATACATAAACCACCTGTTAGCGCGAAGAATACGAGTGCGTAACGGTCTGTTGTGCCTGCTTCACGTTCTTCAAAATAGTCTTCAGAGAGGACGCACCATAAAAAAGTCGCGCTACACATGATGACATTGAACGCCAATGCAAATCTATCCATTCTCAGCATGCCGTATAGCATTTCGGTGCGATTCCAACTGTTAATGGAAAATGCTATCGAAGTCGCTAAACCCAGCATGGCTATCGGAAATGCCAATTTTTTTAGGTTCAACATGTCCGCTAAAAGAATTAATATGCCAACACTTGCTAAGGTTAATAATTCATTCATATCTATGATTTCTTTTATTCAATGAGGAATGAGGAATGAGGAATGATGAATGAGGAATGACTTGTTCTAATTCTACAAAAGATTGATTATGAATTATTTGTGAAAATTAGAACAAGTCATTTATCATTTATCATTCCTTATTCATCATTGCTTAACAGTTTCAAGTAAAGTTTGAATGGCTGGTTGACTGATTTCTAAAAAGGGTTTCGGATAAACGCCCATCAAAATAATTAAAATAGATATTCCAACGAGTATCATTTTTTCGTTTAAATCCAAATCTACAACTTCTTGGGTGCGCTTATTGGTTTCGCCGAGCATCAGCCCTTGATAACTGCGTAGCATATAGACCGCCCCTAAAATTACCGTCAAACCTGCCGCCGACGCTAACCAAATATTATATTTAAAAATGCCATTCAAGAGTAAGAATTCGCCCACAAAACCATTCGTCATTGGTAACGCAACAGAACCTAATAATATTATTAAAAATAATAATGCAAATTGTGGTGCAACATGACGTAATCCGCCTAACTCATTGATTTGCCTTGTATTAGTGCGATTGAAAATGATTTCTGCAATGAAAAATAAGCCAACGACATTGATGCCGTGCGCTATCATTTGCATCAATGCACCTGTAACGCCCTCTACATTCCATGCAAAAATACCTGCTGAAATTAATCCAACGTGCGCAATAGACGAATAGGCTATCAATCTTTTGAAATCTTTTTGAACAATAGCGATGCAAGACGCATAAATAATTCCAATAATACTTAAAATCATTGCCGTTTTGCCGCAAGCCGCAACGCCCGCAGGTACCAGTGGCATCAACCAACGCAATAATCCATAAGTACCCATTTTCAACATGATGCCTGAAAGTAACATTGTGCCAGGTGTTGGCGCGACGACATACGTATCAGGTTGCCATGTGTGGAATGGAAAAATAGGCATTTTTATCGCAAAGGCTAAGAAAATTGCCCAAAAAACATAATTTTGCTCTGTTTCAGAAAGCATTTTACCTGCTTGCACGAGTTCTGACCATTCAAAAGAACGTCCCATTGTGCCATTTGTTTGAAAATAAAGGTATAACAAACCCAATAGCATAATAAGGCTACCCGCCAATGTATAAACAAAAAATTTGAAAGTAATGCGTCCGCGATGTTCGCCGCCCCAAATCAAGCAGATGAACCAAATCGGTATCAAGGCTAATTCCCAGAAAATGTAAAATAATAAACCGTCTGTCGCTGTAAAAACACCCATTAACGCGGTTTGCATCAATAATATGAGTGCATAAAAGGAACTGGAATATTTGCCTTTGAAAGATGATAATATAATAAATGGTACTAATAACGCGGTTAAAAAAGTCATCAAAATGCTGATTCCGTCTGTTGAAACAGCGAAATTAGCTCCAATACTGCTAATCCATGCCTTTTTCATGGATAAAGCGGCATTTATCGGATTATTTTTAAACGCGATATAGGAATAAAACCATATTGCCCATTCCGCTAACGAAAACCCCAAAGCCATTCGTTTAGCAGTTGTTCCCTGCATCAAAAGCAATAACAGGGCGGCGAGTAACGGAAAAAATATTAAAAGTACGGTTATCATTTTAACAATTTCGGATTTCGGATTTCGGATGGACGATTTTTGGATGGTACTCCGAAATTCGATTTCCGAAATCTTGATATTTTTATTTATCGAATAGTTTTATTAACAATATGAGCATTGCGCTGATTGTCATTGCAAAAAAGTATAAATCTACATTTCCTGTTTGAATGGTGCGTATGCCGCTACTTAACCATTTTGTGAATGAACCAATGCCATTTACACCGCCATCAATGATTTTGGTCTCAATGAAATTGGAAATGCCCGCCGATATATTATTTAATGGTTTGGTAATCAAACTATTATACGTTTCATCTACATAATATTTGTTATAAACCACTTTTTGGAAACCTTCCATTTCGGAATCTTTTACTGGGATTTTGCCGTCTGTAAGATAGGTTTTCATCGCCCAGAAAATAATTCCTGCTAATAAACCAACTGCAACACCTATTAATGTCCATTCTTGTCCTGCGCTAAAATGACTTGGTTTTATGGCAACCGATTGTGCTAAAAAGCCATCTAACCAGTGATGAATGCCCATCCCATGTCCAATGCCGTGTGGAAATCCTATAAATCCGCCAACTGTTGAGAAAAATGCTAACACCATTAATGGAATTGTCATGCTCAAAGGTGACTCGTGTAAATGATGTTTTTGCTCCTGTGTGCCCCTGAAATTGCCAAAAAAGGTCAAAAAGAGTAATCTAAACATGTAAAAACAGGTCATTAACGAAACAAGCATCGCAACTGCGGTGATTCCGATACCTTTATGTGCCAAAATTTCTGCTAAAATCTGGTCTTTGGAAAAGAAACCTGCAAAGGGCGGAATACCTGAAATGGCTACTGTTCCAATTACAAAAGTCCAAAAGGTGATAGGCATTGCTTGACGCAAACCGCCCATTTTGCGAATATCTTGTTCGCCACCCATTCCATGAATCACGCTGCCCGCGCCTAAGAATAGTAACGCTTTGAAAAAAGCGTGTGTCACCACATGGAAAACGCCTGCTGAATACGCTCCAACGCCAAGTGCTGCGAACATCAAACCCAATTGACTAACGGTAGAATATGCTAATACTTTTTTAATATCGTTTTGGAATAAACCAATAGATGCCGTCAATAATGCTGTCCCTAAACCTACATATAAAATTATATCTTGTGTCAAAGGTGCTAACGAAAATAATATATTGCTTCGCGCAATCATATACACACCCGCCGTTACCATCGTCGCAGCATGAATGAGTGCAGAAACAGGTGTTGGACCCGCCATCGCATCAGGCAACCATGTGAATAATGGAATTTGAGCTGATTTTCCCGTCGCGCCAACGAAAAGACATAATGTAATCGCTGTGATTGCAGAAGGCGATATTTTTGAAAGGGTCGTTACATTGAAAACCGTTTGGTAATCAATGCTACCCAATTGTTTATAGATTAAAAATATTCCGATTAGAAAGCCTAAATCTCCAATTCGGTTCATAATGAAGGCTTTTTTGGCAGCATTGTTATAATCAGTATTGGAAAACCAATAGCCAATTAACAAATATGAACATAAACCGACCCCTTCCCAACCCACGAACATGACTAAGAAATTGTCCCCCAATACCAACAATAACATGAAGAAAATAAATAAATTGAGGTACGCGAAAAAGCGACGGAATCCGTCATCATCGTGCATATAACCCGTTGAGTATAAATGGATTAGGAATCCTACGCCTGTAATCACTAATAAGAAAATAGTAGAAAGCGGGTCTATTAAAAAAGAAAATTTGGCAGAAAATTTGCCAACCGTTATCCAATCGAATAAGTGAACAATAGTTGGAGTTGGCTGACTGACTTTTTCAAAAAAAATCAAGAGCGAAACGACAAAACTTGCCAAAATGCTTCCGCTTCCAAGGAGACTTGTCACGGATTTAGACAAATTCCGATTTGCCAAACCAATGATTGCGAAACCCAATAATGGGAATAACGGAACTAACCAAGCTAATTGAGACATATTGTAAAGTTAGTTATAGCGAATTTTTGCCTCGAATTACACGAATTGTCTCGAATTAATGATAATTTTTAATAAAAATTCGGGCTAATTCGTGTAACTTGTGGCGAAAATAGGTACGTTTTTTTAATTTAGAATTTTAAACGATTCAAAAAATCGATGTCAGTAGATTTCGTATTGCGATAAACCATCATTAATATTGCTAATCCAACCGCGACTTCCGCCGCCGCAACTGCCATGATGAAAAATACAAATACTTGCGCAGAACTCCCAGTCGTTGCCGAATGATAACGCGAAAAGGCTACTAACATTAAATTTACGGCATTTAACATGAGTTCTACACACATGAAAATAATGATTGCATTACGGCGGTAAAGTACGCCCATCACTCCAATCGAGAATAGGATGCAACTCAACCAAATATAATGTTGTAACGGAACGCCTTGTATGATTTCTTGCATAACTAATTGATAATTAATAAGTTTCTTTCTTGCCAAGCATCACAGCACCCACCATAGATACTAAAAATAGGATGGAACTGATTTCAAATGGCAGCATATATTCGTTATATAATACTTTTCCAAGATTTGAAATTAAACCAATATTGGGATTTATTTCTTTGTGAACTGGTAGCGCATCCGCGCTTTTCGTACTGACTACCAATATTAACATTAATAATCCACCTGTTACAACTGCCGCGCCTTTCACCCAATTCGATTTATTCGGTTCGGTATCGGTATTGAGGTTTAACATCATAATTACGTATAAAAATAAAACCATAATCGCACCCGCATACACTATAATGTGTACCATCGCCAAAAATTGCGAATTCATTAAAAAATAATGTCCTGCGATAGAAAAAAAGGTCACCACCAAATACAGGACACTATGGACGGGATTGCGCGAAAACACGACCATTAAAGCACTGAATATGGCTAAAATGGATAGAAAATAAAAGGCATATTGCGTCAACATGGTTCAAATACGGTTTAATGATGATTTTTTTGTTGAATATATTTTGCCAAATCCAAATGCGTCCGATTGTGACCAAACGCTTTATTTTGTTTGAATTCTAACACTTCTTGCGTCTGTCGCACCGATACATCTATGCGTTTGTCTGCTGCCATTGGTTCGGTCAATTTATCTTTGCCATAAATCATGTCTTCCCGATTGCCGCTGACATCCACGATTCTATCCGTTAAAAAAATCGCTTCTTTCGGACACGCTTCCTCACATAATCCGCAAAAAATGCAGCGTAACATATTGATTTCATAGACACTTGCGTATTTTTCTTCTCGATATAAGTGTTCTTCTCCTTTTCTGCGTTCTGCGGCAGTCATCGTAATTGCTTCCGCAGGACACGAGACCGCACATAATCCACACGCGGTACACCGTTCTGCACCCGCTTCGTCTCGTTTCAAGGTGTGTTGACCGCGATAAACGGGCGCAATGTACCGTTTTTCTTCGGGATAAGAAATTGTCGCAGGTTTTTTAAACAAATGTTTGAGCGTAATCACCATGCCATTGGCAATCGCGGGCAGATACATTTTTTCTGCCAATGTCATTTGTTTATTGACGACTATTTTCGAGCGATTCGTGAGGCGTTCCATATCATTTTATTTTTGCAAACACATAGGACATAGCAAACATAGTTTTTTTTTATTCAATTATGTAATGATGTAACGATGGGTTTGCGGATTGCATTAATTATTTTATGATTAAACCTAATAATTCATTTCTCATTGTAAATAAACCAGTTAGTACGATATTCAAAATGGACAATGGTAATAAAACTTTCCATCCTAAATTCATTAATTGGTCATAACGGAAACGTGGCAATGTCCAACGTACCCACATGAATAAAAAGATGAATCCAATGATTTTCAGAAAAAAGAAGCCAAATCCAAGCATTCTAACCATGTTTTCACCTATAACGCCTTCCAATTCGTGCGCATAAGGGAAATTGTAGCCACCAAAATACAAACAGGCAATAATTGCAGAGGATATAAACATATTAATATATTCTGCAAATAAGTAAAATCCTAATTTCATGGAGCTATATTCGGTGTGATAACCGCCGACTAATTCAGATTCACATTCAGGCAAGTCGAATGGGGCGCGATTGGTTTCTGCGAAAGCACATATTAAAAATATGATGAATCCCAATGGTTGATAGACAAAATTACAGATACCTTTATCTTGTTGAGCAACGATTTCGTTAACGCTTAACGTGCCTGTTGTCATTACTAATGCAACAATGCTTAAACCCATTGCCAATTCGTAAGAAATCATTTGGGAGGATGCACGCAACGCTCCTAATAATGCAAATTTATTGTTAGAAGCCCAACCACCTATCATAATTCCGTAAACGCCAATCGAAACAACGCCAAAAACGTATAAAATGCCAATATTTATGTCAGAAACTTGAAAATGGAACACTTGACCATCTACCATCGTCGGTTTCGCCCAAGGAATGACGACTCCCGTAGTCAACGCAACCATCATCGCCAAACACGGTCCCAATACAAATAACCATTTATTGGACGCTTCGGGCAACATTTCTTCTTTCATAAACATTTTAATACCATCCGCGACAGGTTGCAATAAGCCAAACCAACCTGCCCGATTCGGTCCGATACGGTCTTGTAGAAAGGCTGCGATTTTGCGTTCTCCATACGTCGAGTAAAGCGCGACGACCATTGAGGCTATGAAAACGAAGGCAACCATACACGATTTATATACTATAAATGTGGTACTCATATTGTTAAATTTTGTTTTCGATTGTGAATTTTTGATTGTGGAACTTATTGAT
>JBEEMZ010000149.1:0-11716 GCA_041192405.1 Bacteroidota bacterium
GAAGGCAGTAATGTAGATAATGCTCAAACAGTTGGTTTTTTTCCGACACAATTCCAATGCGACAATTTAATAAAAGTAGCAGCAGATTCCATTGGCACACAACTAATGAGTTTTACGAATTATGGCTTCAATAGCGTTGACATTGCAGCACCTGGCACCGTCGTCGTTGCAGGGCGCAATGATACGTTGATGGTAAGTTCAGGAACTTCGTTTGCCGCGCCTATCGTGACGGCTCTTGCCGCAGTTGAAGCGTCTAAATTAACCAGTTTTGATTGGTGGGCTGTTAAACAAGCGTTGAGAGCGCGTTTCAAACCAACCGTTCCAACCGCTTGGCAAGGCAAACTCAAATCAACAGGCGGAGTACTCAAACCTATTTGCGATTAACGAATGTGGATTTTGGTTTCCTACGGAATGACAAAAAAAACGTGTCATTCCGTAGGAAACCGAAATCCACACTTGAAAGTAAAAAAAAAGGTTTATATTTGCCTATTATTTCATTAAAAATCTTGTTGACATGTCTGAAATACAATTAGCAATCCAAGATCAATACATGGCAGCGTTTTTGGAATTTATCAAAACGCTGCCTTATATTGAAATCCAGCAGGTAACGGCTCCTAAAAAACAGCCGAAACCTAAAAAATCAAAAGTGGCAATCATGTTAGAGCAAATTCCTGAAAAGGCTCCTATTCGTAAAGTGATTCGCCCTGTGCGTCCAGCCAAATCATTAGATGCGATTGTCAAAGCACAAAATTATCGCGGTACCAATATGGAAAATTTAAAAAAAATGGCACGCTCAATGGATTTGCAAGAGCCCATCGAAGAATTGTTAGCCCAATTAAAATCTTAATCCTTATTATTCAAACAATCACTATGAAAGACTATTTGTTTGATACAAACGTATTGCTCTTGTTGCTACGAGCAAATGTAAAATGGTATGAATTAGATAAAAGATATCATTTTGCTAAAACACGAAATTTTATTTCAACCGTTTCGCTTGGTGAATTATATTCTTTGGCATTGCGCAATAAATGGAATCCAAACCGACTCCTTGAAATCGGGCGATTGCGACAAGAGTTTATTGTCTTGGAAATTGATGACGATGATATCCTCCAACGCTATGGAGCCATTGACGCATATAGTCAAAGAAAATTAGCGTTGGCAACGCATTCTATGCCTACAACACCGCGCAATATGGGTAAAAATGACTTATGGATTGCCGCAACAGGTGCTGTTTTTGGATTAACTTTACTGACAGCAGATAATGATTTTTCACATTTGAATGGAATTTACTTGGATATCATTATGATTTAAAATTAGTATATATAAATTTCGTACATTTGCAAAATAACGACGCTGAATGAGGAAACATTGTTTCCTCATTCACTAAATTCTTATTTTGCAAATGAAAATAATCCAATTGACTTATTTAATGATTGTGGTGGCATTTTGGGGCTGTCACTCGGATCAACCTGCGGACAAACCTACAATTTGTTCCATTCCAGCAACGCTTTCTGCGGACGAGGCGCATCAAAAAGGGCTTGATTTTTTCAAATTAGCAGCGGATACAACTTATCAAATTCGGCAACAATTAGCTGACAGTGCCATTTGTTATTTCAAATACGAATTGCAATTATGGCAACAACAGTTAGGTCAGCATCATTGGCGTGTGCATAAAGCGCAATTAAATTTGGGGGTCATTTATCAACATGATTTTTACGATTTGGTTACAGCGCAACAATATTATGAATCTGCCTTGTTTAATTCCAAAACGGATACAACAGGTATGAATCCTATCGCTCCTTTTTTGGAAGCCGAGATACTTTATAATATAGGTCTTGCAACAGAACGTTTGGGTGATTATGATTTGTCAAAAGCACATGCTTTACGTGCAGATAGTATTTTTATGGCTTTGAAAGTGTTGAACGAAAGCGATGATTCAAATGATTTTCAAAATTATCTCAATAATTTATCGAATTTAGGGGATATTCATGCTGCGATGAAAGATCCTCGTGCACTTGAATATTTCAATCGGGTGCTACATTCTAAACAGAATATTCCTGCCGATATCCGATTACAAGTCATTTTGAATCGCGGAATTGCGTACCGTTTGATGCAACAGTTAAAAGTTGCTGAAACAGATTTGCTTCAAGCACAAAAAAATTGCACAGAGCGAGAAGATTCTGCCAATGTTAGGATTGAGTTAGCCAAACTTTATTTGGATAAAAAGGAATTTCCAATTGCTGAAGATTACGCCTTTCAATCCTTGAAATTGCGGTCGGATTATCCCAAAGGACACATCATCTTTGCAGAAATTTACACGGTTTTAGGACGGATTTATTTGAAAACCAATCAGTTAGAGAAAGCCAAAAAAGCATTTCACGACGCACTTGGTGATGTAAATTCAAAATCCTATCGTTCCAATTGGCAAATCGAAGCATTATCGCAACTCGCTGATTTACAACCGATTCAAGAAGCATCGCAGACTTACGAAACCTTATCTGAATTGTTGTATCAACGCAAAAGTTTCTTCAAAACCGACGCTGCCAAAATCAATATCACGCAACAAGCTCGGAAGATTTATCAAAAATCCATTCATTTAAACAATCAATTATTTGAAGATACCAAAGATAAAAAGTATTTAAATCAGATATTGACCGATATGGAGCGCAGTAAATCGGTTTTGCTTTCGGAAATGATTCAAGATACGCGTATCAAAAGCTATTACGACGTGCCAAATGAGGTGCGCGAACAGGAACGAAATTTAAAATTAGTCATCGCACAGGCAGAACGCAAGTTGAATCAAGATGCGAGTACCTTTCAAACGAATATCACGGATTTATCCACAAAATATAGTGAATGGCAAGGTTTCGTACAACAATTGAAACAAAAATATCCCAAATATTACGCCCTCAAACATGCCGAACCGCAATTATTGGAAATCAAAACGGTTCAAAATCAATTACCAAATAATGCCTTATTATTGAATTATTATTTGACAGACAGCACTTTACATATATTAGCAATCAATCAATCCACTTCTAAATCGTATGAAAGAACCTTGACCAAACAATTTGATACCGTTTACAATCAATATCAACGGTTACTTGCGCAAAAGGATTGGGATAGCAATCAAAATCTTCTTTTTTCACAAGCGTCGTATCAATTATACCAATATTTGTTAGAAAAACCATTGCAAGATTTCAAAACAAACAGTTTGATTTTTAAAATAAAAGATTTAATCATCATTCCTGATGATAAATTGGCAAGTTTGTCTTTCGCCGCACTCTTCACAAAAGCGTCTCTTTTGAGCAATAAACATGAGGAACCGTATTTAATCAATGACTATTCGGTTAACATGGCGTACACGCTCAACGATTTCGGAATGGGTATTTCGGATTTCGGAATAAAGGGTTCCAATCCGAAATTTGTTTATTCGGGTTTTTCGCATGATTTCAATATTGCATATCAAGGGAATGTTTCATCAAAACAGTTAACTAAATTATTGGAATCCAAAGCGCATATTGAACAAATAAATAATTTTTTTAAATCAAAAGGGCAAACTTTTATAAATCCAGCAATGACTTTGGCAGAATTTAAAACGGTTGTCCCACAGAGCCGCATCATCGAATTAATTTCTCATGCAGGCTTCGACGAGCAGGATACTCGAAAAGCAGCTATCGCATTTCCAAAGGCACAACAAATGGATTTACTCGACCTAAAAGATATTTATAATTTGAATTGCACGGCAAATGAATTACTTACGCTCATTGCTTGCGAAACAGGTCGCGGATTACCGATGAAAGGCGAAACGGTTATCAGTATGGCTTATGCGTTTGCGTATTCGGGTTCGCGGCGACGCGTGTCCGCCTTGTGGAGCATTCCGCATAAGGAATCCATGGATTTAATGAGTACTTTTTTCAAAAACGTGTTGGAAAAACAAACGCCTGCAAGAGCCCTGCAAAACGCGCAAAAAGCGTTTTTAGAATCAGACAAAAAGCCCGCTACTGCACAAAGACCGAATTTATGGGCGGGTTTGGTGCTGTCAGGCAATATTGCTCCAATTGCAGAATGATTTGATTATCAATGAATTAGGAATCAAGGATATAATGCGTCCTTGATTCCTCAAAATTCCTGCATTCCGAATTCAAATGAACTCCGAAATCATCATTCCAAAATCAAACGCACTTTTGCACCTTCTCGCTACAAGACAACTTTTAATACTGAAAATAGCATAAAAACATATCAATTATTTGCCAATACAAAAGTTCCGAAAGATATTTTCAAGCAAGTCATCGGTTGTAACAGTTCCTGTGATAGACCCAAGATGATACAACGCCATGCGCAAATCCATCGCCACAAAATCAGTCGTCACGCCGATTGCCATGCTATTCAAAACGGCAGAAAGACATTCATCACTTTTCTGCAACGCTTCATAATGCCGCGCATTAGAAACAATTGTACTATCACTTTTGACCTGTCCCGCCGCAACTAATTCATAAAGCGTTGATTTTAAATCTTTTAGATGCGTTCCATACTTTGCGGAAAGTGCAATAATTTTATCTACTTGAATCGTTTTAGCAAGGTCATCAATTTTAAACAATTCATTAGAATCTTGCTTATTACAAATCACTAAAATCTTCATATCATGTTGACGCAACGATGCTAAATCCGTTTTTACTGCTTCAATTGTCGTTTCCAAAATATCAAAAACATAGAGCAAAACAGCCGATTGCCGCACCTTTTCTAACGTTTTTTGAACGCCAATCGCTTCAATCGCATCGGTCGCCTGACGAATGCCCGCAGTATCCACTAATCGAAATGCAATGCCATTGATATTTAAAATTTCTTCAATTGTATCTCTCGTTGTACCAGCGATTTCTGAAACAATCGCCCGTTCTTCATTCAACAAAGCATTCAAAAGCGTTGATTTTCCTGCATTCGGTCTGCCCGCAATCACGGTCAAAACGCCATTTTTCAATACATTTCCCAATGCAAACGAATCTGATAAATTGCGAATGATTTTCTGGATTTTTAAAATCAAAACCTTCAAATCGGAACGATTCGCAAACTCAACATCTTCCTCACCAAAATCCAATTCCAATTCCATCAAACTCGCAAAATTCACTAATTGCGTTCGTAACTCCTTGATTTTCAACGAAAAACCGCCGCGCATTTGTTGAATCGCCAATTGATGCGCCGATTCAGATGACGACGCAATCAAGTCCGCCACCGCTTCCGCTTGCGACAAATCTAATTGTCCATTCAAAAAAGCGCGTAACGTAAATTCACCAGGTTGCGCCATCCGCGCACCATGTCGAATCGCCAATTGAATCACCTGCTGCACAATATAAGGTGAGCCATGTGTCGAAATTTCAACGGTATTTTCCCGCGTATAGGAGCGCGGCGCGACAAACACAGTTGCCAAAACTTCATCTATAATCTGTTGATTATCAGCGCGTATGGTACCGAAATGAGCCGTATGAGATGCTTGACGACTCAATTTTTTACCATAAAAAAAAAGGTCTGCAATTCGCAACGCGTCCTTTCCAGACAAGCGAATCACGGCAATCGCGCCCACACCCGCAGGCGTAGCAAGCGCGACAATCGTATCATCAAATTGATGTTTTGAATAATACATTTCAAGTTAGTTATAAATCATTTTAAGCTATCTGCGAATCAGAAGTAATTGATAATCAATCACTTCTAATTCGCAGACAACGATTCTTTTCGTTTTCTTAGAGACCGTTGCTTCTTTTGAAGCATAACATTAAAAAGTTATGAAAGTTTAAATAAGTGCCAAAATATTCGTAAAGGCACTCTACTCCTTTTCTTTTTATAAAAATATATAATTTTTATAAAATTGTGTATTCAATTGAATTAAAATTGGTTTATATTTGCTTAATTTTTACAATACCTTGATTTAATATGTCCAAACATTCAAAAACAACTTACGTGTCCCTATTTTTAATAGGCTTTTCGGTTGGCTCGCTCGCTGCACAAGGCTATGAAACCGATTCTATTGAAATGAAATTAGTTTTAAGCGCAAAATCCATTGGCAGAAATATACATGACTTGCCAAAGCAATTTTCGTTAAAATCCGTTTGCCCTACACCCGAAGACCAAGGCGTTCGACCTACTTGTGTCAGTTGGGCAATTGCGTATGCAGCATACACCATTCAAAAACGACTTAAAAGTCCTTTTTCTGCTGTTTTTTTGGCGCATTACCTGCACAGGCTTAAAGGTTGGGATAAACCTGTTGCCTTACTTGACGGTTTACAGCAATTAAAGCAACGCGGCACTTTAACCAATTATATTAACAATCCTAAACCTGCACCTTCCGCGAAAGATAGTTCAGAGGCTTTGAAAAATCGGATTCACGGTTATCAAGCGATTCCTTTGAATGAATTGGAGAAGTATATTAAGAATGCTTTAACTGAAAACAAGCCTGTGGTCATTGGTATCAAAATAGAAGAAAAAGCATTCCGCGACCTTCCCAAAGGCAGTATTTGGCAAGGCTGTAGCGGAAAACAGATTGGTCATGCCGTTTGCATCATGGGTTATGACGATGCAAAACAGGCTTTTCAAGTGATTAATAGTTGGGGAATCAGATGGGCAGATGATGGTTTTGGATGGATAAGTTATACGGCAATCCAACAACATTGTGTATCGGCATTCACTATTACGCCTTAAAAACTGATTTTCAAAATTTTACATATTTTATTATTGTTTATGCAACCATTTCTAACTTTATCCTTGCAAATGGTCACTTCTTGCAAAAGGCAACGTTAATGCTCTATTGTAGTTTACAATTGCAAATTGGTTCGCATGGAACTAAAACTTTTTTTAAAAGAAAAGCATGAAAAAATTAATCTTATTACTACCTCTTTTGTGGTCGTGCTTGCCAACACAGGCGCAACCGCCCGAACATGCAAACCGCAGTGTTCGAGAATGGCGTAAATTGGCAAAAAATGAAACCAATTTAACCCAACAATGGTATTACATCAATAATGCGGTGCTCGCAGCAGGCGCGGATTATCACGAAGATGATCATCTTGTGCGCGCTCAAACGACGTTAGAATTGAACCGATTGGATTCTGCCTATCATTATTATCGCTATATCGTTGACCGAAATGGAACGGATGCCGCGATTAATCACGCATTTGGGGTGCTTTGCATGCGTTTAAAAAAGTGGACAGAAGCTCGCGATTTTTTGGACAGGGCTGCCAATGATAAAACTCGAAATCCTCAATATCGAATTGATAGGGGTTATTTGTTGAACTTACCAGAATTTAGAGAATACGATAAGGCGATTATTGATTTTAATAAAGCACTCGAAAAAGAAAAAGAGAGAGATTGGCAGGCAGTGATGTATCAAGCCTATCATGGGCGCGGTGTGGCGTTTGCAGGCAAGGGCGAGGCGGAAAAAGCCTTTTCAGACCTTAAAATGTCGCTGAAAAGGAGCCAAGATTCGAGTACGAATGCTCAAACCTACTGTTTTATAGGTGAAATTTTATATAAATTAAAAAAATATTCATCTGCTGCGGACTCCTTCACTCGTGCGATTGTTATTGACCCAACTTTGCATAAAGCTTTTGATGGGCGTGGGCGCAGTCGCCTCGAATTGAAATTATTTGATGCTGCTTTAGGTGATTTCAACAATGCTATTGAGACGAAACCGATGAAAAGTTATCATTATCATCGAAGTTTGGTTTATACGGCGCAACAAAATTATCGCAGAGCGTTGGACGATTTACATCAAGCGATCGGGCAACGGGCAGAATATGCGGACTATCTTTTTCAACGTGGATATGTGCGGTATCAGTTAAAAGAAGATAGCAATGCTATCAAAGATTTAACACAAGCCATTGGTTTGCAATTAGATACAAATAAAATTGCGCTTGCTTATAATTATCGCGGTTGGTGTAAAATGAGGATTGGAACGCGCCGTAAGCACGCGCTTCAGAAGGACGCAACCCCTGATTTAAGTGATTTTTATGCCGCTTTGTCGGACTTTGATAAAGCCATTGTTCAAAACCGCAAAGAAGCTATGGCTCATTGCGGACGCGGCTTAGTTCGATATTATATTTTGGATGCTACCAATATAGCCAATCATCCTTTGGATAAAATCGAAGAAGCCAAAAAAGATTTTGATAAAGCCATTGACCTTCAACCGAATTTAGCAAAAGCCTATCTCGGACGTGGGATGTTGCGAGCAACCGTCAATGCACAAGAGGCTTTGCGCGATTTAGACCAAGCCATTCATTTGACGAATGGAGCGAATATCGCAGCAGACGAACTGGACGAACGAACCGATGCGTTTGTTTTTCGGGCGTTTTTGCAAACTCAATTAGGCAATTGGGAAGCGGCGTATAAGGATTATGACTTCCTCAAAAAAGCGCAACCCAACAATTTATTTCATTTTAAAAATCAAGGCATCACGTGTTATCAACTTAAAAAATATACAGAAGCAATTGATAATTTTAATGCGTTTTTAGCTGAAAATCAACTAAATGCAAATAGTTGGTTGTATTTAAGTTATTGTTTAGTGGAGTTGCAAAATTATACAAAAAGTATTGAATGCGTTGAGAAAGCGATTCGTTTAGAACCTGCAAATGCAACCGCACATCAGTTTCGACAGAAGTTAGATGCAGCGTTTTTAAACCACCGCAAGAGCTTTGAAAAAGCTAAAATCTTCTGGAATTCACAAACTCATTTTAATGATGGCGTGACCCGTTCTTCCAAACATCTGATAGATACGAGTGGGTACGATTCAAATAATATTTTGATTCATGTCAATATTTCAAGTATTAGTATTGTAAAAAACATAAATTTTAAAATAAATGATAAATCAATTGATTTTTCTAAAACTAAAATGAATGATGGCACTTTCGACATCCTTGCAAAATATATTATTGATAGTTCTTATTTGAATATGGCATTGTCCATAGAAAATCAAGCAGGGGACACGTTGATTGAACGCGAAATTGTGGTTTCCTATCAAACCAATGCGTGTCGAAAACCAAAAGGTCGTTTGGCTTTGGTAATTGGCAATCGAAAATATATCAGTTTTGATACCTTGAAAAACAGTGTGAACGATGCTCAAGATGTTGCGGATTCGTTACAAAAAATTGGTTTTCAAGTGATTAGATTGCTTGATGGCAATAAAATTCAAATGCGCACGGCGGTTGAAAAGTTTGTGGATTCTCTTAAAAATTATGAAATGGGTTTATTTTATTACGCAGGACATGGCGTGCAGGATGATAACACCAATTATTTGATTCCTGTGGATATGCAGCGCAATCAAGCATTGCGAACGAAGGCGTATAGTACCCATGAAATGTTTCAAAGTTTGAATGATTTGAAACCTGCGGATCGTCCTTGTCAGTTGGTCGTTATATTGGATGCGTGTCGGGATACGGTTTCTAAAAAAGGTTTTTACCTATCCGAACCCGTGCCTGAGCAAACGATGATTAGTTTTGCCGCGAATACGGCGCAACAAGCCCGTGATGCCTGTGCGGACAACAGCCGAAATGGATTATACGCTTACTATTTTTTGAAATATTTGAAGTGCCAGAAACGATTAGACGATGTTTTTATGCAAGTCAGCAAAGCGGTTTCGCGGGAATCCGACAGCGCACAAACGCCTATTTTAATGATTAATTTGTCGCCGATGCCTTCTTTGTGTAGATGATTAGTGCCTTACGCACAATCTAAATAGGGAACTATTTCGCCGCAAAAATTAACTTTTTCGCTCTTTGTAAGGTCTTTTTTCCTTATTTATATTGGGCGTAAGGCATGAGTTGTTGGCTCGTTCGTTAAAGATAATCAATATTTTAACGAACGACTTTGGAAAATGGGAATACAAATGGTAAAAACGGATTGAACGGATTGAAAGATTAAAACGGATTTTTTTTGATTTTCTTGCTTGAATTTAGTGCATTTGAGTCAAAAATAGTTGTTTAAATCCTTCAATCCGTTTTACCATTTGCATCTTCCTTTTCCAAAGCAGAAATCACTGAACTAATCCATAAATTTTAAAATTTCTTTTGCAGTCTCTTGTTTTGGGTGATTGGGGGTGGCTGCAATTTTCTGTAACAAGACTTTCGCTTCTGGCACTTTCCCCGCATTCAAATACGCTAATCCTTGAAAATAGCCCACTAATTCAGGGCGTTCTTTTTCTAATTTATTGATAATCAATAAATTATCTTTCAGAGGCGCATTCCGAATAGACAAAATAATCCCTTGAATGGTTTGTCCAACCATATCTTCTTCGTCCAAAGCCGTCTTGACAATAGCGGTTGTTGTAGGATTTCCCGCACTGAGTAAGGTTGAATCGGTCTTAAAAAAAAAGTTGTAGCTGCAAAAACATAAGCCAAAAAATAAAAATCCTGCCGCAATTCGTTGAATGATGCCGATTCGTAAGGTACCTCTTAGCGGTCGTGCTGCAAAAGCTTGTTCCACTTCTTGCCGCAAACCCGCTCGACGCAAGGCGCGTTGCGTTTCAACCATTATGAAAAGGGCTTCATCGGCGATTAATTGAGATTCAAATGCTTTTTTTTCGGTTTCGGAGTACTCGCCTGTTAAATAAGCATCAATTTTACTTTGTTGAACCATTTTGTAATTCTTTTAATTGTTTTAAATTATTTTTTGCGGCTTGGTCGGCTTTTAAACGTTCTAATTTTCGGATAAATACATTTTGCTCGGTCGCGAGTTTGAGAAACTTTTCGTAACATCGGCTTCGGGCTTTGCGCAACAATTCTTCATCTGTATATTGGGTCATTTTTGATTCGATAATAACCTCATCACAAAAATCATTATAAAAACGCAATTTTATTAACTGTTGGCATCGAATGCCTAATTGCGCTATAATTTTTTTACAAGCGATATTAATATCGTGGTCGGCTTCAAAGGCTTCAAAATTCGATTCCTCAATTGCGTCTAAATCAACCGTTGATTTGCCGCGCAAAAGTCGCTTGTAATCATGAATGCGATGGGTTGCAATTTGGTTAATCGTGAAGGAATGAACTTTATTGCCTTGAAAAACGTAGCGACCATCCAGAATTTGTTCCATGTGTTCGGTAACACAATATTGAATAAAATCTTCAGTCTCATAACTTGATAAGCCCGATTCACGGGCAATTTTGGCAATCCCAGCTTTCGCATTCTGAATCAACACCGTATAAGCCGCTGATTTTCGAGCTTTGAGCCCTTTAAAAAGCATTTCGGGCGTATCGAATGTTTCTGTTGGTACTTTTTGTATTGGTTTAAAAAAAAGAATGTTTAATAATGGATTCATCACGTGGATTGGTAAAATAGATTCAAATAATGGATTTTAATAATTGAATAACAGGTATAACAAATGATTTATCAGTTGCTTTTTGAAAAAGTGACTCAAATCAAGGATTAATTTTTAATTTTATAAACAAAAGCGAATTCAATCGCATGATTAAAACGATTGGCTTGATTTAGGCTTGAAATATTCCAATCGTAATTCATTACAAGTGTATAATCTTGAAAATCAAGGTTTAAGGAAGTAATCACAGCATCACCGAATACGCCTTGACTTTTCCGAAACGCCAATCCACCACTCAATTGTTCCAATTGTTTTTTCAAAGGAATGCCGACTTGCATTCCGATAAGGGTTTGTTGCGCCGCGCCTTGTTTCAACCATGCAACGTAATATTTCAACCGCAAGGAATACGCTTGAATATCGTGA
>JBEEMZ010000150.1:0-11714 GCA_041192405.1 Bacteroidota bacterium
AAAAATAGAGGAACGATAATTAGGCATGTTATTGTCTCAAATGGCTAAAGGAGATACCCTTTTAGTATCTGAATTATCCCGTTTAGGTTGGAATCTCTTGCAAATCAGGAGTATCTTAAATTTTTGTGTATAAACAGGTTTCCATCATAGCAACTGCATTACAAGAGAAAATAGAATAAGCATTTTTTTGTAAATCATTGATTATCAATGACTTACAAAAATTACTATGCTGAAGCTAAAAACAGATGCCTTGATTTTTAGTTTCCAACAACAAAAAAATAAAAAAAAATACATTTTTTTCAAAAAAAACTTGCACAGTTCAAAAACTCGTTGTATCTTTGCATCGTCAAAAATCGCAAGGTGGAGCAGTTGGCAGCTCGTTGGGCTCATAACCCAAAGGTCACAGGTTCGAGTCCTGTCCTTGCTACAATCAAAAGTTCTAATTTATTGTTTATCAATAGATTAGAACTTTTTTTGTTTTACAAGGGAACGTTTTTTCAGGATATATCATTTTATGATAATAAAAAGGCTTGATACATATATTGTGTCAAGCCTTTTTGTTCACGCGAACCTTTTTAAGGACAAAAGTAAAACTCGCAACATCAATGTTTAAAACCAACTGAAAAAAAGAAATTAATAAATTTGTTTATGAATTGTATGCGATTACGGAGACAGAAATTAAACTAATTGAAACTATAAAATTTTAAATTGGATATATTTAATAGTCCTGTTGTCTGCTAAATGTTTTTTTTCGTAATACGTTTTCAACGATAAGGCAGGGAAATCCAAATCGCGTGCATAAATATCATCATTTTGATACAAAATTTGGCATTTTGCATCATTTTTAAGGGTTTCTAATGTGAAATCGTACAAAACAGGTGAATCCGTTTTAAGCTGCATTAAACCTTTGGTTTTTAAAAAACGACGGTATCGCTCCAAAAAAGGCGGCGAAGTCAATCTTTTATTTTCTTTACCCTCGTTCAAAAACGGGTCGGGAAACGTAATCCAAATTTCTGCAACTTCATCCGCAGCGAAAAACGCTTCAATTTGTTCAATGCGAGTGCGCAAAAAAGCAACATTTTGTAAGTTTTCTGTTAACGCAATTTTCGCTCCTTGATGAATCCGCGCCCCTTTGATGTCCACTCCAATAAAATTACAATTTGGAAACATGCGCGCCAATCCTAATGTGTATTCGCCTCTCCCACAAGCTAATTCGAGGATAATCGGCTGGTTTTTTTTGAAATGTTTTTCATTCCAATGCCCTTTCAAATCGTATAAAACACCCGCTTGTTCTAAAGTCGGTGTTTCCTTATGCGTCCGATTTTCATAGACATTCGGATACGTCATCAATTCGGCAAACTTTTGTAACTTATTACGACTCATATTATTATGATTTTTTGAGGTGCAAAAATAATCCAAATAATGATGAATGATGAATGATAAATGATGAATTCTGTAACTATTTCATTGAAAACGAAATAAATAGGGAAAATTTTTCTTTGTGAAAGGCTTTTTTACTTCACGGCATAATTTTCATAGGATTCAAAATCCCTTTAGGGTCAAATGTTTTTTTAATCCCTTTTAATAAGTTTAAACTCGTCTCATTAAACATAATATCCATGTATGGACGCAGAATCCAACCAATACCATGTTCTCCTGACAGCGTACCACCTAATGATTTTACAAAATTAAATATTTCACGAACCGCTTTTGGCAACATAATATCCCAAATTGCATCATTTAAATCGCCTTTAACGAAATTAACATGCAAATTGCCATCGCCCGCATGCCCAAAACAAAGCACTTTCAAACCATATTTTTGAGCCACTTTTTTAACTTCTTGATGCAATTTTGGCAAAGTTGCTCTTGGAACAACCGTATCTAATTCTTTATAAACCGTACTTTTGATACTGCGCCCAATATTTTTGCGCAAATGCCAAAGAACCTTTTTAGTTGCGGCATCATCGGCAAATAAAATTTCGCCCGCATCGTAATTTTGAACGACTTCAGCAATTTTTTCGCAATCATTTTGCAAAATATTCGAGTCAAAACCATCTACTTCAATCAAAAGATATGCTTTCACATGATTTGGGATTTCCATACTCTGCTCGCCCAAATAATTCATCGTGTATTCCAACGCATCACGCTCCATAAATTCAAGGACAGAAGGCGTAATACCCGCCCGAAAAATCGCTGCAACTGCCGCACAAGCCTTTTCAGCATGTTCAAATGGCACTAACAAAACGTTTGTATGTGTTGGATGTGGAATTAATTTTAAAACAATTTTTGTCACAACTGCCAATGTCCCTTCACTGCCCACTATCAAATGCGTCAAATTATAACCTGTTGAATTCTTCAAAGTATTCGCGCCCGTCCAAAGGATGTCGCCATTTGGCAAAACCACTTCCAAATTCAACACATAATCGCGCACAACTCCATATTTGACAGCCCGAAGCCCGCCCGCATTCGTCGAAACATTCCCGCCAATGAACGAAGTACCTCGACTTGCAGGGTCAGGCGGATAGAATAAACCATTGTCTTTCAATGTGTTCTGTAAAACTTCGGTCACAACACCTGGCTCTACGGTCACTTGAAAATTGGCTTCATCTATGTTTAAAATCTGGTTAAAACGCTCCATTGACATCAAAATACCGCCACACACAGGCAATGCGCCGCCCGCTAAACCCGTACCCGCGCCACGCACCGTAATCGGAATGCGATACTTAGTACAAATTTTCATAATGCGGCTCACCTGCTGTGTTTCGGCAGGTTTGACAACAATTTCTGGTAAAAAAACTAAACCTTCGGTTTGATCCTGCCCATATTTTTGGCGTAACTCATTGGTTATCAATACATTTTCTTCGCCAACAATGCGCCGCAATTGCACAATAACAGAACCTTCAACTCTTTTAAAACTTGGATAATGGATAGTAGCCTCTTGCATTTTAGATATAAGTTTAAAAAATATATTGATTTGCTAAGGTTTTAAGATGATGTAAAATGCGCCCGATTTGATGCAATTCGTCTGCTTTTAAGGCTTGATAAGGCTTACTTTTCGCATCTTGATCTTCGTCCAATACAACAAAATACCAATTTTCAAATGATTTTTTCATTTTTTTGATTTTAACGACAAAAGTAGCAAAAAATTCAATAAAGGCAAAAAAAAAACGTCAATCATTACATCTTTATTTGATTGCGAACTAAAAACCATCTATTTTGGTCAGGGACGGGCTCGGACGCTAAACAAAAATCAAGAAGAACCGTTTGCAGTAGCAGAGGCGTTGACTCTTGAAGCCGCTATGCCCTTTAGGGTAGCGGTAGTTCACTACTACATGGCGCATTAGGCTCTGTAACGACTATTGATAAATGGTGTCCACTATTGTCAGAAAATTACAATGTATATTCATTTGATTTTCAAGGACATGGTTGACAAACGGATGACAAGCATTTGACGAATTTTCACGAATGTAGATACGGCTATTCGTGAAAATTCGTCAAATGCGTATCACTTTTAATGAAAGTAAAAAGATACCCAAGCATGATGTACTGTCAAAAAAACAATCAAAGTCGAAAATGTTAAATGTGCAATTAGCCAAACTTGCAAATACCATTTACTTCGGGCAGCAATTGCTTCCACATTCATCAATCCTAATAAAAAATTTGCAAAGTATAAAAGGCTCAAAATCAACAAGTAAGCATATCCTAATCTCACAGAATGCAGTAAAAAAAACAAGGGCGATAGCGCACCAACCCATTTATGAAGTTGGTAGGCTTGTCGTTTTTGCTCATTACTGCGTTGCGGCTGATTCCGAAAAAAATAAAGTAACCATTGAAAACCAATATAGGTTGCCAATAAAATGCCTGTAATCGTTTTATACGTTCCATTTATTTGCCAACGTTGCAAAATAGACCATTGCCAACTAAACATATATTGCAAAATCAATATACCAAAGAGCATCAATCCAACCCAAATATAATTATTTTTGAACAACATAACTTTTTTTTGAAAGATTCAGCAATGTATGGAGCGTGTATTTTGCGGTCAGCGTATTGAGCGAATCCATGAAAACGGCTGTGGAAGGCAAAAAATAGCCTTGATGGGGCCATTTTGTACCGATTTCAGGAATCTTATTTTTTTTATTTTTATTCATTTTTTCCAAATAAGTGGAATACGCGCTCGCCGCACTTTGCCGATATGCAGCCAGTAATGACCGCACTTCATCCATCGAAACACTATCTTTGGGAAAAGTCCAAGTCGTCGCACCCATGATGTCACCAAGTTTCCAATCGGTTTTAGGCGAATTCGGATGCTGATTATGGCAACTCACACAGGCGGGCGCACTGGCTACATCCATAAACATCGCAGTATGCCTTTGCGTATTTTCGTCATAAAAAAAACGCGGTTTTTTATCTATCTTCATCTCCTCAAACATCGCTAACTGCTTGTCAATCAATTGGTTAGTTGCGACAATTGGAAAATTAGAACCTAAAAATAAACCAAGTCGAACACCGCTTTTTTCTAATTGTAACGCTGTCTCACGCAAAAAAAGTGCAGGTAATGGGCCCGCTTCAATGGTGTCATTGTGCCAACGTTCATGAAAAGCAAGTTTTTGAATTTTGCCATCACCGACAATTCGGCGCGTATAAAGTCCGCGAACCACATTATTTTCAGTTGCCAACATATTAAATACATCGGACATAGATACCCTTTCGGCTCCAGCAGAAGTTTTGTCGTCGGGCAATGGCGGTGGTGCTTCTGCAAAAAGGTAAATGCATAACGAAAGCAAACTTAAAATTACGATAATCGGTTTTTTAAACATGTAAGTTTTTTTAATAAATTGTAAAATGATAATAGATAAATTGTTTATTTGTATAAAATTGAGAATCAAATGAATATGCTATTCCTTCGTTTTAGTTTTGTATTTTTTCTTTTCAGCGTATGGCGATGCTTGGCTACCCCTGAAATACGCCTCTATAAATACGATTGGAATGGTATCTTTTAACAAAGTTGGCGTTTTTGTGATATGATTTCCATGAAAATCATGGCATTGAAGACACAATTTCCAGTTTTTAGACTGAATTAATTGAGCATGAGGCACATCTAACGGATCATTTTCTAATTTTGTATTTTGGTGACAGTTGCTGCAATAATCTATCGTAGCTGTGACACGCGCCCCCTGATGTTCCTGATGACAACTTTTACATTCCGTCGGTTGAATTACGGCACGAGCTTGCGCAAAACGAGGCTCTTCAAAACGCATTACAGGATGACGGTCATTCGCTCGGCTATGACAATGCTTGCAAGCAGCATTACTGACAAGGTTCGTTCCCATAGAAATATCTGTCTTGCGCCGCCCTAAGGCAAATTTTATTTTGGATTGTAATTGTTGTCTAAAAGAACCTTCTGTTTTGGTATGACAATCTTCACATAATAGTTTTTCGTGTCCTGTATTCATCGGACCATGTTGCAACGACTTTTTTGTAGTATCCGTTGTGTAATAACCAAGAAATAGGGTTCCCAATAGCAAACCCATAAAAATACCACTTGTTTTGATTGCGTTTATTGTTGTAATTTTTGGCATAATTGTATTTATTTGATATTATGCCGCAATATTTTTGCCAATTTTGCAGCATTTAAACATAAAGGACACATATAATATTGATAATCACTTTTTTATGTATCCTTTACGTTTGTAATTAACGGATAAGACCAATCAATACGCCATAATCATCATAAGGTGCGTCTTTGGAACGCATTTCCAAACAGTTGTTTAATTCAGCACCGTAAAATTTTTCTAAATCAGGTATAGTATGCGTCGTGCGCACCTCAATATTGCCTTTTTCGATTTGCGTAACGCGCCATTGATAAGTCGCCGCCATTTTATTCCAAATCTCTTGATGCACTTCTGCATAATTTTCATTGGGCATTACAGGAGATAACTCATTGAATGCCAATGTATTACGTGCAATAGGTCGCGCATTTTCCATCACAAAATACGCTGTATGCGCCCAACGGTCATCATCCTTCAATAATTTAGAATACGTTACTAATTGCAAATCTTCTTTATTTTTCAGTTTGCCCTCATGTCGGCTGTGACCACTCCATTTTAAATCCAAAATCGCTGTTTCATCGCCTCGTTCTAAGACAATATCTGCTTTTCCATGAATGGGCAAATTAAAAAAGGTGCCTTTTAAATCCATTTCCGTACCTTTCACCTTCCAATCATTTTTGCGAATCAACTCAATCAAACTCCAAATCGCATGTTTCAACTGTCGCAAAAATTGAATTCTATCAGGTTCGCGCCCGTACATCATCAAAACAGCCCCTTCTCTTGCCAATAATCGGCGGCTATTTTTTTCAACCCAATCATGCACATTATTTTTATCCCAATGTATAAAATGTTCTTTTAGAACCAATTCGAAGAAACGATGCGATAAATTGCCCATCAAGGTTTTATCCGTCGTGACGCTCAAAATGGGCGATTTGGTTAGTTTGGCTTTATGCCTAAAAACCCATTGATACGGATAATATAACAATGAATCCAAACTTGTCATCGTTTCAGCCTCGCGCTGCTCCAATGCTTTTTCATTTAAACGAATGAACGGACGCGGTTTTTCCAACGGTTGATATACAATATTTAAATAATTAGGCAATTCAAAATGAGGTAAATGAAGCGATTCCGTAGATTCAATATCCAAAATCACCGCTTTCCAATTTTTGAAACACGCTCGGAAATGGCTGAATAATGGATGTTCCTTCACAGCTTCCCCATTTAATTTTTCAGAAGCGACCAATAGCAAACTTTTATTTGTTTTCAAAATAGGTTGTTCGCGCTGCCAAATTAATAATGCATTTTCTTCCTGCGGCGTTTGCAACTCAATACTGATACTTTTTAAAAAATTTGTTTCAAGTTTATACCATTTGCTGAAAAAATGAGCAGGCTCAGTTTCCACGAAATGCCACCAAATTAACTGTTCGGGCGCATTCAACAACGCTCCGCCACTATTCACATAAGCATAAGTTCCAATTTCTTCTTCGGAAGGTTGCACAGGCGCGGGTTCATAAATGGTGCGAATGATGCGTTCCAATTCCAACGCACCTATAAAATTATCCGTCGGCGGCAATTCGCGCAAGAATTCCTCAATCCGACGCGCTTGCTCACTCAAAACAAGCAATGACCCATTTTTACTATTCGTTTTTTCAAATTCGCGGGAAGCCCATTGATGCAAATATTGAAAAATATCAATTGGATGCTCTTTAGGAATCGTCTTTTCCACGTCAAACCGAATGCGCTCGAACCAAAAATCGTATTGCGCACGGATTTCTTGAAATTGAATCGAAGGGTCTGCTTCTGCTTTTTCTTTCAAATCCTCAAAATAACGATTAATTTCGTAATACCAAGCATCGCCATTAATGCCTGGACGTTTTGCGATAAGCCCCGCAATGATATTGGCAAGGTCATCTGCCAAAGGTTTATGCGCCAAAGTTACAAATTCCAAAATTTTATATGGGTCAACAGGTCGCCACAAAAATGCTGTAATCAGTTTTAACAGTTGTAAAGTCGGACGCGCATTTGACGAACTCGGCATCCCCAAACTCGGCAAACCTTCCTGAATCAACGCATCATCCAAAACCCGTTGTCCGTCAGGAATCAATAAAACGGGTTTATAATTCGGATTTTTATATAAAAATTTTGCTAAATAGGATGCCGCATCCGTATCACGCGGCGCGTGTAAAATGCGCAAAGTACCATCATTTTTAAAAACTTGTGGCTCTCGTTTAGCGGCTGGATTTTGAATAAAGTGTTTAAAAACATCAAAATCAGTTAAATTTGCAAAAAGTTCCATCGTTCCATTCGACTTTTTAGAAACATTTTGTTTCTTAGCATTTTCAATGATAATGACTTTTTTGCGTTTCAACGCCTTGAAAAAACGACGCAATTGAGGTTTTAAATATTCCAATGGCTCCACAATTTGAATTTCATCAATCGGTAAGTCATTGATTTTCAATTGTTTCAAAACGGCGTGCCACCTATCGGCAACGCCGAAAGACAATTTTTTAATTTCTTTTTCGATTTCCGCAAGTGTGCGCAAACGGTCAGGCAAAAGCGGCGCAAGTTTAAAATCCCAACCCGCCCCTAATAATTCATCACGCCGTTGCAATAAAGCCTCCGCACAAGCCAATTCATCTGCTTCAAAAGACGCTTTGAAAAATGGATTCCCTCCATTTGAATGGGTTTTCATATATTTTAACAGCGTTTGACGGTACTGTTCTGTACGAATATGCTCATTTCGCCCTGAATTGCCCTCCAAACCCAAGTGCGCTTCCGCAAATTCGAGTAAACTTTTTGCCCCCAAATAATGTTGACCTTCCTCCGTGTTTGGGCGCGCAAAAATGCGTTCATCCAAATCTAAACCAAAATAAATCATTTTAAAAACAATTAAATATTTTAATTGTGAAAATTCACAGAACAATCTCTTTCAAACGGCGTAAAATAAAAATAATTTCAATCAATTCTTTGGGAATACTTGCATCATACGTTTGGCTAAAACAATAATTTTTATCATCTAAAGTCGTAAAATGCCAATCTTTTCCCTGTATCCAGCAACCATAAACAGGTTTTCCATCGGCATTCAACGCTTGCGCAATCAACATTGCAACCAGCATTTGACCTTCCGCATCGTCCACCGATTTTTTACCTTTTTTGAATTCCTGCATAAAAAAATAAGGCTTTGTCGGCGTATTCAAACCCAAAGGTGCAGCCAACATTGCGTCACATTTTACGCTTAAAGGCGTATGATTCACCTTCGCTGCGATGGTTCGTTCATAAAACAATTTGATTCGTTTACTGACTTCCATTTCTGCAAATAAGAAAACAAATGATAAAAAATGCATTTTTAATTCTTCTTCATTCCACATTTCTCCTTCATGCGTAAGTTGCTGTCTTTTAAGCTCTAAGAATTCATGAATCGTATAATTTTCAGGAATTTTCACAGATAGCCAATGCAGTAATGCCCCACAATTGTAATTGCGTTCCAATTCAAAATGATTGAGAATTTGGTCTATATCATAATTTAGTTTTTTAATATCAAAAGCCATTGTACTTGATTTAAACGCAGTTTAAAGAGGCAAATTTATTCAAAAAAAATGAAACAAAGTATATTTTTCGAACGAAATCGCAAATAAATAAAACAAATTCAGGCATATTTGTTTTTAATTAATCAACAAATAGTTTTTTAATTAAAACTGACTATAAAGTTTACATTTTAAGCAATGAAAGCGAAATAAACGACAACACCGTTTGGAAGGTTTTAAACCTTCCAAACGGTGTATCTAATTGATTATCAATTCTTTATTTAAATAAGAAGTTCGTCGTTTCGCACCATAAAAGGGCAGAACGAGCAATATCCCAATTTCGAAAAAATATTTTAAGGATGCGCAATCACTAATTTTCGCACCACTTCTCTTTTGCCTTCCGTCCGAATGCGCACAAAGTATTGACCTTCAACGAGTTCAAACACGGGAATATTAAATGCAAGCGGCGCAGCAACCAATTCAAAATGCTGTATGTCAATCCCTAACGCATTCGTAATCCATATTTGAACGGGCAAATTTTCAAAAGGAGCCAAATCCAACGTCGCTACGTCCGTCGCAGGATTCGGATAAAGCGTAAAAGTTGCTTTTTTAGGGAAAAACAATCGAATATTCGAAGAATATTGCGCCACTCTGCCTTGTGCAAACAAGCCAATCCGATATATATTCGTATCCGCTTGTGGATGCGCGTCTGCGGAGTGATACAAAATTTTATTTGGCAACGAAGCAGTAGCTACATGTACATAATCCAAAATTTCAAATTCATGATAGGCATTTTGCCGTTCCACTGTAAAATAATTCGTTGCATTGAACGCATCGGACATCCAATTCAAAACAGCCGCCTCACCATAACGATAACCTTCCGCCGTAAATAACTGTACTCGCGCCAACGGCGAAATCGCATGAATGACATTCAAAGCAACAGGTGGCAATTTAGGACCCCAATTATCGTTGCCCAAAAAGGCTCTTGTCACAATTTGATATTGTCCACCTGCCAAAAAAGTGTTATCTGGATTGTAAAAACGCGCAGAAGGAGACAAATCCCCATTATTACCCATCGGATCCGAACCATCTAACGTGTAAAAAAGCGATGACCCTTGATTTGGGTTCACAATTCTAAACGTATCGGTCGAAACCATGGTGCCAGAAGGATGATTCACAGGCGTAGGTTCGAGTGTATGCACCAAGCCTTTCGCCGCAAAACGACCTATCACATCTGGAATTCTTGTATTCAATTCATTTTTAATGCGTTGGTTTTGAACCACCCATACCGCATGCAACGTCGAATCATAACCCCATTTTGCCACATCTAATTTATACGAATAATTCATTTGTGCAATAGATTCATTGATTTTTTGAGCTAAACGATTGATAGTCAATGCCCCTTTGGGTTGTTGCAAATGTTGTCGAACGCGGTCTTTGACCATTGTAAGGAATTCTAAATTTTGGCTTTTGTGCAAATTACCAAAAAGTCCGCCCGCCCCATTGAATAAAAAGGGTGTCCAATGCGTCGTATGATTGCTCCACAATTGCGGTCCCCACAGTAAACCATCGGAATCATTTAAGCTAAATCGAAATTTGGTCAATGCAGGATTGTGATGTCCCACCACATTTGCCTCCCATTCGCAATCCATGCTTAGGAAAACCAACATATTGTTGATATAATCCCCGAATTCGGTCATTTTCTTAACGCGTTGAAAATCAGCATTTTGCGCAGCCATTTTCAACACATTCCACTGTGTTGTATCGCCTTGCTCCGCATAACCACGATTCCAATCATCAAATTGACAATTGATTTGGTCATAATCCGAACCTTTACCACCATGATAAACTTCGGAAAGTTTGTCATCAAATTTTTCACGCAACGTGTAAAGACCCAAATATTTCCCATTTTGAAACACATTGACAAAACGCGTAAATTGGTCAAAATTGCCCATTTCGCGCAAAGTCGTGCGCAAAATGTGTTCAGAAAACCGTGCATCGCCAAAATCATTCGCAACAGGTCCATCTTGCCCTTCCTTTAATTCCAAATATTTGATTTTTGAAGACGGTTTATAACTATCAGTCGCGCTTTTTGAAAAAACATTATAACCCAACTCGTCCGCACCGTAAGAGGCTTTGATGTAAAAACGCAAATTATTTTTAGGTAAAATCAAAGAAGTATTGCCAAATTTTTTAATACCAACTTCTAATGCTGTCCCATTTTTATTTTCCGTAGGCTGCTCTACAAATTCAAAAGTACCTGTTATTGTTGCAGAATCCGAAATATTATTTTGAGTTGAGATGGAAACAACAGGCAATTCTGCCAAACCTTGTTGATAATCCAACTCACTCAATATCGCAGGATATTTCCAAGTTTCATTTAAACGATTGGTTTTCAATAAGTAAGTGTGGGTTTCCATTTTGGATAATCCACCTGTTGCGTAAGCAATCGCTTTGACAACCGTTGTTTTATCAATTGAAATCGGCGTTGTATAAATAGTGCCTTTTGTCATGGAAGGAAAACTGCCATCAATCGTATAACGAATCGTCGCACCGTCCGTCGCCAGAGTCAATAAAAATGAATTATTATAAAACCCGCGCTTTTGACTAAATGTAATGGGTAAATCCTTGATAGCCA
>JBEEMZ010000151.1:0-11644 GCA_041192405.1 Bacteroidota bacterium
GCTCTTTCCGTATGAAAGTTACTTGATTCGCAGCGAAATGGAGTTCAATCGGCGTTACATTGATATTTTTTTGGAACGCATTCCGCAAGTGGACATCAAGCATGAGATTGTCCTCGAATTAAAATATGTGAAAAAAGAAAATGCAACGAAGTGGGTGGACAAGGATGGCAAGCCCGTAGATGCACCTGCGCCGCCCGTTCCCGCGAAAAAAGCGGCAAAATCGCGCAAACCGAAAACGCCTCCTGCGCCTGTTGCACCCCTTTTGCCTGCGCCCGTGCCTGTAAGACCGTTGTTAGAAGATGTAGCAGAGCGAGGTTATCAGCAACTTTGTGAATATATGGCGTTGCCCCGTTTTCAACGACCCAATCTTTTAGGCTTTTGTTTGGTATTTGTGGGCAAAGAGTGCTATAAAATTTTGCCGTATCCGCAAAATTAGCATCGTGTGTAATCTTCCAACTGTCATTAATGAATGCTTGTTTGGCGGAGTTATGAAGTAAATCTCTTGCCATTTTGTTTGTAATTTTTGCAAAGATACCTCTTTTTTAGTAAAAATCAAGGCATAAGCAACTAACAAAAGGCAAAAACTTTTATTCATCCATCACTTTTGCCGATTTTGTGCTTAAATTCGCCCCTTTTTAAATTTCAACGCTTGCATTATGATTAAAAAAGCTTATGTATTTCCTGGTCAAGCCGCGCAATTTGTCGGCATGGGCAAAGATTTATATGAAAAATCAACGCTCGCTCAAGAATTATTTGAGCAAGCAAACGCGATTCTCGGTTATCGCATTTCCGACATCATGTTTCACGGCACGGATGCGGATTTGAAACAAACAAAAGTGACGCAACCTTCTGTTTTTTTGCATTCGGTCATCAAAGCTCGGCTGGCGGGCGACGATTTTAAACCTACGGCAGTGGCGGGACACTCTTTGGGTGAATTTTCGGCGTTGACGGCAACGGGCAGTTTGGATTTTGAGGCGGGTTTGCGCTTGGTGCAGCAGCGCGCACTCGCTATGCAGGCAGCTTGCGAAGCAGTCGAAAGCACAATGGCGGCTGTTTTAGGGTTGAGCGATGAGGCTATTGAAAAAATTTGTTTGGAAATCAGCCATGAAACAGGTGGTATTGTCGTCGCGGCGAATTATAATTGTCCTGGTCAATTGGTGATTTCGGGCGATGTGCCGACCCTTCATAAAGCCATCGAACGCTTAAAAACGGCGGGTGCAAAACGCGCTATTCTATTGCAAGTCGGCGGTGCGTTCCATTCGCCGTGCATGAAACCTGCGGAAGAGGCTTTACGCGAGTCCATTCAACATACGTCGTTTAAAAAGCCAATTTGCCCCGTTTATCAAAATGTGGATGCGAAACCGCATACAGAACCAAAAATAATTCGAGAAAATCTCATTTGTCAATTGACTGCACCTGTGCGCTGGACGCAGATTATGCGCAATATGTTGGCGGATCATATCAATCATGTGACCGAATGTGGTGGTTCAGGAACCGTTTTGCGCGGCTTTTTCAGACAAGTGGATAAACATTTGGCGAACGATTGTTTGTAATAAGGCGATGAAAAAATGCGTCCACTGTTACAAGGGACGCATTTTCAAGCTACTTTTTCAACAATTCTTTAGCTTTTTCATGAAACAGACTGGAGGCATCTTTTATAAAAAGATTCAACGCCTCTTTATTTCTATCTTCGGGATTTTGCAATAAGATTTCGCAAAATTGTTTTTCATTCAAAAAATAAGAATCATTATCTATTTTTGCCAAACAATATTTTGCTGCACTCATTTCCTGAACTTCTATATTATACATCGCTTTCACGATCCACGACAAATCTGCATTAAAACCACTTTCTTCCAGAACGGGGTCAGGCGATTTGCGTTGATAATATTCATTCAACAGTTGAACTACTTTGGATGACAAATTTTGACAATCGGCTGTCCCACACCATTTGTTATACCGATAAATGTATTTTTCTTTTTCAATTAGAAGCCATTGTTTGTACATTTTATCCAATCGCTGTTGGAAAACAGCTTGTTCTATCTGCACACTTGAAGGCAAAAGTTGGATTAAATGATTCGTGTCCGAACCTGCACCGACGACAAGAGACGGATCCTGCATTTTGGATGATGGCGCAAGGTTCAGAATCGCATTTGCATAAGGAATACTATCTTTGGGCAGTGGCTTCGGCAATTGCACACCTTGTTTAAGTGCTTTTGTCGGGTGCGAAGATGTTTTTTGGGGTGTACTTAGTTTTTGGGATTCCGTTCCTATTGCTTTGAGCGTATTTTGTTGTAGCTGAACGCCCTGTTTAGCAATAGGTAGTTGAGGTTTTAAATACGTATCTAATTGATTTACAACATATTGCCATGTAGCGATGCTCCATATCAAAACACTTGCACCGATTCCAAATTGAATCCATTTTTGTTGCCACGCTCTGTGGAGACGGTCTTGAGCAACTAATTTTTGAATTTTATTGCTCAACCGTATTTTTTCCATCTTTTGGAAAATCTTTTTTTGCGCCTCAAAATCTGCGGCTAATTCAGCATCGGTATTCAATTGCGCTTCAAATAGGGCGCGTTCTTGGGGTTGCATGGTGTTTGTAAGGTAACATATCGCTTTTTTATTCATGACAGAACCGTTTTTTGGATTTTATGATTGATTTCTAATGATTCGCATCAAAATATTCCAACAATTATTGGCTTTGGTCGCTAAACTCCGTTCCGTAGTGTAGCCTGCAACCCAATTATAGGCTAATATTTCTTTATAACTGTAATTTTCTAAGCGCACTTTCCGAATCAACGTGACACAACTTTCTCCACCTTCTTCCGCTAATAACGAGAGCCAATGATCCACTTCTTCTCGCAATTGTTGTATATTGGTCGCATCATCTTCCACTTGAATCGGCATTTCTTCATAACTTGTTGGTTTAGCCGCTTCTTTATTTTTTGCATTCAAAAATTCTAAATAGATGAAATGTGTCAAACTCAATGCATAAGTTGAAGGACTCGTATTCGATTGATAGACATATTTGCCATTCCGAATCTGTTGAATCACGCGTAAAAGGACTTCATTAAGGACTTCATCTTCCATGCCCGACAGTCCGCGTTGCCAACAATCCGACATAACCTTCCCTTCAATCTTGCGACTGAGGTAAGTGATGGCTTTAGATTCTTCGCGCTGAAGACCTTCATACCATTCTTGTTCGGACAAATACGGCGAACGCGTGAATAAAAACATTTTGGATTGCGGATTTTGGATTGCGGATTGCAGATTTTGGATATTTGAAATCCGAAGTCTGCATTCCGAAATCGTATATCTATTAATGGTGGGTTTTGCAACGAATGTCAATGGAAAGTGAAAATATTTTGGTTCTTCTGCGTTTTGAGCGCAAATACGTTGATACAACACCGTTTGGAAGGTTTGAAACCTTCCAAACAATTGATTATCAATGATTTAGAATATTTGCTTTTTTATTTTGGACAAACACTAAAGCCGCATTGTTAATGCAGTATCGTTTGGGATGCGTATCCGAATTGCCATCTCGAAACAGTTTCCCCAAATAACCATTGCAACAAGCGCAACCGACCAATAACGGCGGCAAATCACTTTCTTTGAAAGCATGCTTCGTATCGTTCACGATTTTAAGGCGCGTATCTCGAATCGGGCGATGAAAATCTGCCCATCCCGAACCTGGATAATATTGTTCGCTCCCATCGAACAAAGGAAGCCGACAAGCGGCACATAGATATACGCCATTACCTCTGAATTCCCAATATTGCCCTGAAAAAGCGCGTTCCGTGGCGCATTCCCGCATGACTTTGTATGTCAAGGGTGGTAATGTTTTTTTCCATTGCGCTTCAGGTTTTCGGATGGGGACGATTGGGTCAGGTACGTCTTTTGGTATGCCGCCGCCTACATTCGCGGTAACATGATTTGCATTGACGTTCATTGGCACCATGAATTCATAAATGATATATGAAAAAATGCCAATTGCGATGGACATCAAGAGCTTCATAAATAGGTTTTGTTGATAAGTTTTGCTGTAGATTTTCGAATGATTGTATCAACAATTTCAACGCCGAAAAGTTTTAGTTCTTCCGCGTTTTGAGCGCAAATACAGCGATACAACACCGTTTGGAAGGTTTAAAACCTTCCAAACGGTTGATTATCAACGATTTAGAATATTCGATAGGAAACCGAAATCATTTGGTTCGGTCAACCCATTTTTGGTCTTCGCGTTGTGCGGTTTTGACGATTTTGCGGACGAAACGCGTAATACATAAAAACAGCAGATAACCAAACGTCAAAACCATAAAGATCCATCGAAATGAATCGGCTTCTCCGATGCTTTTGCCCGAAAAGAGCCATGCGCAACTGCTCGATACCAACAATAAAACCGCATATCCGCCCGTAGATTGCGACCAATATTGAGTAATATTTTCAGCATTCAAGCTTAAAACGCTGTTGAATAACGCGTAAAATAGTAAAAATGTCCCCACAATGATCCAATAAATCATGGGGTCAACCGCTTGCCCCGCAAACGCAGTGATTTTTAACAACAATAATCCCGTTAAGGACGCGCCTAAAACGACAATCGTTTGTAAAAAAGGTTTGTATGCCCGTTCAAAAAAAGCCATTTTTTTTAAAATTTAGATACCCTATATAAGTTATTTTTCATAATTATTACCCAAAGATACGAAAAATTGATACATCATTCCGTAAATGTATGTAATTTTGTGGTCAAACTGATTAACAATTATTTAGAAAAATTATTTTGCATTGCACCGTTTTAAAGCATTTCAATTTTATATTTTTTACTATAATCTCAAATAGGTGTAAACGTGCAAAAATTTAGATTAACAAACTCAATGAAACAAGCTACTCCAAATAGCTTGTTAATCAAACTGGATTTGCATCCGCCCGAAATGGTTGTGAATCAATTTTTTATGAAATACGTTTTTTATACATATTTGGAACCATTGCTGTTTTACCGCAGCATCCTGTTTTTGAAAGCATGCTTTCAAAAACTCAAATCTTTATTTTTCTACTATAAATCATTCTAACTATGAACATGACCCTGACTCTACAAAATCCTACAGGGCTTCTACAACAGCGTTGGCGAACGTGTTTTTTATGGTTTGCCGCGATGTGTTTTTGCACAGGGGTTTCGGCTCAATTGAATGTTTCTATTTCAAGTACGAATCCATCTTGCGCGGGCTATACCAATGGTGATGCAACGGCAACGGTCTCGGGTGGGACTGCGCCGTACACTTATCAATGGGTGAATGGCACGGCGAGCGCAACCGTTACTGGTTTGGCGGCGGGTTCCTACGGTGTTACGGTGACGGATGCGAGTCATCAGACGATTACGGGCATTGCCACGTTGTCTAATCCTACGGTTTTGAATGCAACTGTTACCTTTGCGAATATTTGCACGGTTGATAATGTGACGGGCATTGTGACGGGCGGAACGGCTCCTTATACTTATGCGTGGAGCAGTGGCGCATCAGGCGCGACGGTTCAACCAACTGCGGGTGCTTTAACTTTAACTGCAACGGATGCACAAGGTTGTACGGCAACCAAATGGGTGAATGTTCCGAGTGCGTTATCCGTCCATTTGAATGTAACGGGTTTGCGTTGTTACGGCGATTGTGATGCGGCGGTGGAAGCACAACACACAGGCGGTACGGCTCCATTTACCTATATTTGGAGTACAGGCGCGACCACTCAAATTTTAGCAAGTGTGCCTGCGGGAAATTATGGCGTGACGGTGACTGATGCAAATGGTTGTGTCAATAGCACAGCTGTAACCATTTATAATCCGACCGTTATTAACGTTTCAACCACTTCTACAAATGCAAGTTGTGGTAATAATAATGGTGTCGCTTCGGTGAATGCGTCAGGTGGTGTTGCACCGTTGACCTATGCATGGAGCAATGGGGCAACATCGGCTTCCATTACAGGTTTAGGCGTTGGGACTTATACCGTAACGGTAACGGATGGTAATCTTTGTCGCAAAGATGCAAGTGTTCAAATTATTTCAACAAATGGTTTTGAAGTCAACGCGATTGCAACGGATGCAACTTGTGGTAGCACGAATGGTTCCGTCAACGCAACGCCAAATGGTGGTACGGCTCCCTTTCAATATGCATGGAGCAATGGGGCAACGACTCAGCAAATTATAGGCGTTGGTACAGGCGAGTATCGTGTAACCGTGACAGATGTAAATGGTTGTGCGGGAATTGCAACGGCTTCGGTCGCGGCAGCAGGAAGTATGACGCTCCGAATTGACAAAACAGATGCCGCTTGCGGTATTATGAATGGCACGGCAACTGCGCGTGTAACGGGCGGCACGGCTCCTTATACCTATCTTTGGAGCAACGGTAAAACCATGCAAACCATTGATATGTTGCATCCTGGTTCGTATCGAGTGACGGTAACAGATGCAAGTGGTTGTACCGCAGCGCGGACGATTGTGATTAATCAAACCTTGTTTTTCTTGGCAGAAGTGGAAGGCAGAGATACGCGTTGCTTCCGCACGACCGACGGCGAAGCAACGGCAATGGGTATGGGTGGTACGCCTCCCTACACATATACATGGAGCAATGGCGCAACGACTCAACAATTGACGAATTTAAGTGCGGGGCTTTACACCGTCACTTTGCATGACCAAAGTGGTTGTTCTGCCGTAGAAAGTATTGAGATTCACGAGCCAGATGCGCTTTATATTGTGTTGAACGCAACTGCCGCAACTTGTGGGGAACGCAATGGTTCGATTCAAACAACAGTGACGGGTGGCACGATTCCATATACTTACGCTTGGAGCAATGGTTCTACGAATCAAAATTTAAATCATTTGGTAGGCGGCAACTATGCTGTGACGGTAACAGATGATAATGGTTGCTTTGCAGATTCTCACTTAACCGTTGGCGGAAGTACGCCAATGGTGCTTGATTTTGACGCTGATGGCGTATCTTGTCATGGCGGGCATGATGGCGAAGCCACCGTACAAGTTACAGGAGGCACTGCACCGTTTACTTATCTTTGGAGCAATGGCGCGACGACAACTGATATAACGAATTTGATAGCAGGTACTTACAATGTGACTGTAACAGATGCAGCAGGTTGTTCAAAAAGCAGTTTGGTCACGATTTACGAACCAGAACACGCATTAACGGCAACTGTACAGGCAACAAATGCTGCTTGTGGTTTAAACAACGGTTCTGTAACGGTTACGGCGATAGGTGGTACAAGTCCTTACAATTACGCTTGGGCTAATGGTTCAATAGATGCAACGATTCGAGGATTGGAGGCGGGCAGTTACAGCGTAACGGTTCGGGATGATAATTTTTGTACGACGGTGGCGACTGGAACCGTGAATCAAGTAGGTTCTTCGGTGCAATTGACGCTTGCAGGTACGAATCTGAATTGTTTCAGAAGCGGTGATGGCGCGGTGCATGCGACGATTACGGGTGGTGTTGCGCCTTACACGTATGCATGGAGCGACTTTGCGACCACTCAAAATAGAACAGGACTTCAAGCGGGTACTTATGCGTTGACGGTTACAGACGCAAATGGTTGTACGGCGGAAGCAAGTGTAACCATTACAGAACCTGCGGCTTTATATTTAATTGTGACTCCGACTGGCACGCGTTGTGGTTTAAACAATGGTTCTATCCGTTCAACCGTAACAGGGGGAACGACTCCATACAATTATTTGTGGGATAATGGCGCGACGACGGCGGATTTAAGTTCCTTAGCAGCAGGCATCTATCGCCTAACGGTAACGGATACACATGGTTGTTTTACAAATACGTTTACAACCGTCAATCCTTCTACGGCTCCGAGTATTGCTTTGACGCAAACCAATGTTTCTTGTTTTGGGTTGACCGACGGCAGCGCGACGGCAACCGTTACAAATGGTGTTGCGCCCTACACTTATGCATGGAGTAACGGAGCAACGACTCCTATTTTAACAAATGTAGGGGCGGGCGGTTATACTTTAACCGTTACAGATGCGCTATCCTGTATTACGGAAGCCAGCGTGACGATTACACAACCTGCGCAGTTGACGACCACGATTACACCAACTCATGCTACTTGTGGTTTGGCAAATGGCAGGGCAACGACAACAACCGTAGGTGGCACAACGCCATACACTTACGCATGGAGCAACAGCGCGACAACGCCCAATTTAACAGGTTTAATAGGTGGCACTTTTACATTGACGGTTACAGATGCCAATCATTGTACGGCAATACGTTCGGTTACGATTAACAATACGCCCCCCATTTCAAACCTATCTGTAACGACCACAAATGTTAAGTGTTATGGTGGGAATGATGGTAAAGCGACTGCTTCCGCAACGGGTGGTACAGCTCCTATCACTTATAGATGGAGTAATAACGCAACAGGTGCAAGTATAACGGGTTTATTATCAGGCAGTTATAGCGTCATTGCAACAGATGCCACTGGTTGTACGCACAGTGAAACATTTGTCATTACACAACCGACATTATTAACGGTTACGGCGGTTGAAGTTCAGAAAGCAACTTGTTTGCCTATTGGCAAAGCGAGTGCGACGGCAGCAGGTGGTATCACGCCCTATCGTTATGCTTGGAGTAATCTCTCTACCGACCCGAATTTACAAAATGTTGCAGGTGGCACTTATACGGTGACGGTTTCGGATGCGAACAATTGTACGGCAACGGCGAGCGTCGTCATTGGCGCAAATACATCACCTAATTTAGCATGTACGGTTGCATTAACGCAAGCGATTTCAGATGCAGGTGGTACAGACGGTAAAGCGAGAGTAACGGTAACGGGTAGTAATGGTACGGTAACATATCGTTGGAGCAACGGTCAAACCACTGCGACCGCAACAAGTCTTGGTGCATTGACCTATTCCGTAACGGTAACAGATGGTTATTCCTGTACAACCGTTTGCAGTATTACGTTGCAAAATCCACCTTGTGACAATGTGACGGATCCAGGTCGCATTGGAACGGCGAATGCAAGTTTCTGCTCAGGCGGAGAGATTGACCCCATTACGAGTTTGGCACCTGCGACAGGTGGTTCTGGCACTTTACAATATGTTTGGATGTATTCTCGCCTCAATATTCCATTCAGTCCGAATAGTTGGGATATGGTCGCGGGTCAAAATGGTACTGATTTGTCGGGTGCAGCGATTCAAGCGTTGAATTTGACCGATACTACTTATTTCATTCGTTGTGTACGTCGGAATGGCTGCTCGTTCAAAGAGTCCAATCAAGTGTTTAAATTTCCTAAAATTAGAGGGGAAGCCGTGATTCCAGACCCGATTTGTGTGGGTAGAACGGTTACTTTTGAGGCACCGAATAATGGTACAGGCAGTAGTGGCATTTATTCATGGAATTTCGGACCGAATGCAACGCCATCTACCTCCAGCAATCGGGTTCAAAACGTTACCTTCACCGTTGCGGGCAGACAAAATGTACAATTAGCGATTAATAAAAATGCTTGTTTATCCGTTCGGAGTTATCCCGTAGAAGTAGCAAGTTGTATAGGCGGTACGGATGTAGGTTCGTTGAAAGTGACGGCAGTGAATCACCATGAAGTAGCTGTATCTTGGATTACACGCGGCGAATCGGAAACGAGCGTTTATACCGTAGAACGTTCTTCCGACGGTGGCAAAACGTTTGAACCCGTTCATAGCATGCCATCGAAAGCCGCCGCTTCCTTGAATAATTATGCTTGGAATGACAATGCACCTAAAATGGGTCGCTCTGAATATCGTATTAGACGTATCGGCTTTAGTGGCAAGATGAATTACACACATCCAGCAAGTATTTTGATGACGGAAGGAAATGCCCAATTATTAGCATATCCAAACCCGACAGGCGATCTATTATTTGTAGAGACCTTAGGTAATTTGTCAGATGGCACTTTGGAAGTGTACAATGAAACAGGCGCGTTGATTTACGCACAGGATTTCAAAGCGGCTGATACGCGGTACTCGATAGATATGACAGGATTTAGCAAAGGATTATATTTGGTCAGAACCCGTTTGAATTCGGGCGAGACAAATGTGGTTCGGATTACTAAATTTTAAATAATTAATTCCGTTTAACGTGGATATAGGGCAATGCCCTATATCCACCCCATTGGATTATAATTATAATTATAACAAACGGAATTTTGTCTGACAATGATTGACGCATTTTAAGGTGTGCTGTCAAAAACGACAAATCACTTTCCCGCGTCCGCGTCGTTTGCCCTGCGCGTCCGTCAAAAAAGACCTATACATCAAGCTAAATTCAAAACCGCCTCGAAATTGACTCGCAGGTGTCAACGATGACATATTCAAATCATAACTCATCCCACAAACAAAATTTTCTATATCTAAACGAATCGTTGGCGCAATCGCGTCTATGCTTGTAAGTGTATTTGCGCGTATAATTAAACCCATTTGTAATGCGTTTAATCGCTCATAACTTGTTGTATTCCAATCTGTTTTGAGGAATAAACCAACATTTAATGCTTTCGCTTGGCTCTGACGGCTAAACATAAACGTCGGCATGATATACCAAGAACGTTTAATATTAAACAAAGTCGTCGCATGTACGCGCCAAAGAGGTTGTATGAAAAAGTTTTTATCGAAAATGGACGCATTATAATAATTGCTTTTAATCCAACCGCCCACATGTTGCAATGAAAATCCAACGGTTGCATAAGGCATTGCCGCTTCTTCGGGCGGGCGGGCATCGTGCAAATAATGATAAGCAATTCCTGTCCCCAAATCGCCGTATAATTGATTTTCAAACACATTGTTTGTAAATAATTCACCCGAAGGCAGCGATATATTATAATTTTCGCCCGTAAATTGTCTGCTCCAAGTACTCATAGACGGGTCAAATTGAAGGCTCGTTACACCCGTTTGCGCCCCCGCGCTAAGGTAATGTCTTGCGGCTTTGCTCTCATGCAATAGTTTGATATAAGATGCCGAAACATTGCCCGCGATGTGTCGAAGGGGCGTTTTGCCCGCCACATCATGCGAAATCGTCGTTCCAATTGCCCAAAAATCATCATTTCCGACGAAAAAACGGCGTTCAAACGATACTAAACTCGTTTGATATTTGCCATCGCCGAGTACAGATGTCCATTGATCGCGGTGCGTCGCAACAATCCGCCAATCGTAACCGCCTGGAATCATGCCCGTTAAGGCGGGATTGGTGTTGATTGAACTTGCATTTTGGGTAAAATGGATGTCTTGCGCGAAGGCTATATTGACACACAAAATGTTTGTAAATAAAAGTAAATTTTTCATTGTTAGAATTGTTTTTGCAAATACATAGGAATATAGGTGACATTGCGTTGCGAACACATATAGACATATAGAACATTACACTACTGAGTTGTTAAAGATTTAATATGTAAATAATTGATTATCAATCTATTTTTCCCCGCAGATTTCGCAGATTTTCTTTTTGAGTCTCTATTCTGCGAAAATCTGCGGGAAAAAAACATATTACAACTTTAATAACTCAGTAGTGTAATAGAACATAGGTTTTTTTTAGAAATTTATATACAAAACATTGGTTTTCAATTAATTATGTATATAAAACCTATGTTCTCTATGTCCCGATGTGTTTGCAATTAACGAATT
>JBEEMZ010000152.1:0-11633 GCA_041192405.1 Bacteroidota bacterium
AACCTAAGTTGCGCGGTCATACCGCTTTAGGCAGCAAAAGACTTTTTGAGGACGTGTGTGTTGTTTTTTTGAATTTGGCTTTGCCAACTTCAAAAAAAACAACACACACACGTCTCGGCGGCGAGCCGCCTACCGCGCAACTTGGGTTAAGTAGTTGAACAAAAATAAGCTATCAAAATGCAAATAGTTGCGAATCCGTATTAAAATCGTCGAGGTTGCAACCTCAACGACTAAGGACTTACGGATTCGCAACCATTAACTTATTCGTGGAAATCTCACCACTTGGAATGGGCCATATATAATTGCTCGAACTCGAAAGCACAAGCGGAGCTGTACCAATTGAACCTATTTTAGCGGGTAAGGTTTGCAATTTTCGCTGCAAATCCTGCAAACGAAAACCTTCACCTAATAATTCAATCCTGCGTTCCGTCAAAATGGTGTTCACAAGCGCATCTTTCGTATTAATTTCCGCACTCGGAAAAATATAATTTGGGTTCGACCGATTCCGAACCGCTTTTAACAAGGAGATGGCAGTTGCCAAATCACCCATATTTGCCGCCGCTTCTGCGTAATTTAACAAAATTTCCGCATAACGCAACACTGGCACATAATCCCGAAAAGGTGCTGTTGTTATTGCAAATTTTCGTAATACTTTTTGTCGTGCCGCATTCGTGCCAATCAAGGCAGCGCGTGCATCTGCACTCGAATTCAGCACCGCATGACTCGAAATACCTGCCGTCGTCAAAAAAAGAATGGGTTGACTCACATAATTAAACGCTAACGCACTTTGTGAAGGCGGGGTTTCGGTCGTGCTGTTGGCGAACGGTATCGAAAAAAGGGCTTCCGAACCCGTGTAACTCCCCCCAAAAACCGTTGCAATATTGCTTTCCAATTGATGCGTCAAACCACCATACATATATAGGTGTGGCGCGGTTGCCGATACGATTTTTTGCGCCTCTTTCACCACATTTGCATCATCGCCTTGATTCAAATATACCCGTGTTTTGAGTGCGATGGCAGTTGTTTTCTTAGCCCGCGAAGCGTTTAGCAACGCATTTGCATAAATTGTTGGCAAATCGGTCTCCGCTTCGTCCAAATCTTTTAAAATTTGAACATACACCGCTTGAATACTGCTTCGAGCGATGTCATTAAAACCAGCCGTTGTAATCGGCGTTAAGCGCAACGGAACACCTAAACCATTTTTATCAGCCGTGTATGGTTTGGCGTAAGTTTGGACGAGGCTCAAATAACTCAATGCTCTTATAAATTTGGCTTCAGCGATATAGTTTTTAGCGACCGAATCGGATACCACTTTTGTCACTTCCATTTTGCTGATAAGAATATTACAAGCATTGATAGCCGTGTAACCCGCCGACCAAACATTATTGACAAAATCGTTCGTACTTGCCACATTCTGATTCCAAACGGCTGAACCTGTAGCAGCATTTCCATCATTTTGCCCGAATTCATCGGCGCGTTGCTCGTTGAAAACGATGAAGCGTCCGCCATAAAAACTGGCATTTTGTACTTGACCGTACAAATTATTAACGGCTGCTAAAATTTTACCTGCGGTGCTATACGCGGCATCTTCGGCAATGCTCGTTTTAGGAACGGTGTCTAAAAAATCTTGTTTACAAGCCGTCAAATTAATGAAAATGATGGCAAAATAAAATTTTAATATATTTTTATTAAACAATTTCATGATTTAAATTTTTAAAAATTATAGAGAATTTAGACCCGAATTGCCTGAATTTGCCCGAATTGAGGGTACTTTTGCTTAAAAATTCGAGCCATTCGGGTCTCCTTCAAGTTAAAATCCAACGTTCAAACCCATTGTAAAAACTTGCGCATTTGGTGGTACATTTTGGTCTTTTCCCGCATGAATCGAATTGCCATTAATCGAAACTTCAGGGTCAGCACCTCTATATCTCGTAAAAGTGTATAAATTTCCCGCTTGAATATACACTCGCGGTGACAAAATTCTATCTTTCAAAAACGCAGGCACAGGTATCCGATAACCCAAAGAGATATTTTTAAGTTTCAAATAAGCTCCATCTTCTACTTTCGAGGTCGCCGTAAAAGAAAATCCTGCCGATACGTTGTCGCCATAATACAATTTTTGAATATCTGTAATTTGTCCTGGCGTAGTCCAACGATTTTTAATAAAAGTAGCATTATTGAAGTAGCGTTGATCGGAATTCGTTGCGCGGGTGCCATTATAAAGTTTATTACCCGCCACAAAGGTCAAATTAAGGTTCAAATCAAAATTTTTATACGTAAATGTATTGTTGAAACCGCCAAAAACAGTCGGCAAAGAAGCTCCTTGAATTACGCCATCTTTATAATTGTCAATTGCAGGAGCCGCGCCGCCTTCCACATACGTCCATCTCGGCGAACCAATATGATTATATTGCACATCGCGCCCTTCGCTATTCGTGAAAATCATCAACCCATTCGCAGGATTCACGCCTTTACACGGCACCGCGAAAATAGAACCTATCGAATAACCTACCCGCGTCATGTTTTGAACCCCAAAAACACTTGGCACAAATACATCACTTATCAAAGAAGTTACTTCATTTTTAAGGGTCGAGAGGTTCAAACCCATATTCCATTTGAAATCGCCGTAATTCGTTACAATAGCATTGATACCCAATTCAATTCCTTTATTATAAAGGCTGCCGACATTCGCATTAATATAATTATTCGGAATCCCTGCGGAAAGCGATTGCGGTTGTTTCAAAATCAATCCATCTACTTCATTGCGGTAATAATCCACTTCAATGCTAACTCTATCATTGAACAGGGTAAAATTCAATCCAATATCGAATTTTTTGCTGGTTTCCCACTTCAAATTAGGGTTTGCCGTCTGCGAATAAGCCAAAGTAGGCGCACCACCATACGTATTAGAATTGTAAGTGCCAATCGCGGGATAATCTCCAATTTCGCTATTGCCGACGATGCCGTAACTCGCCCGAATTTTCAAATCATTGATATACTTTGGAAGGGGCGATTTTTTATAAAAATCGGTTTCATAAAGATTCCAACCGATTGAACCACCGCCAAAATTACCAAATTTATTGCCCGCAGCCAAAGCAGAAAGTCCATCTCTACGGAAATTGAGGCTTACAAAATATGTTTTTTTGTAATCATAACTCACATTTGAAAAGTAGGAAAATAAAGCATTTTCAGCAAAAAAGTTCCCCGAAGGCGCAATATTGCTAAATCCGCCTTGATAATTCACATAAGATGGGTCGGTTACATTCGTTTGCTGTGCGCCCCAGCCGTCTGTGACCGTTTTAATTTGTTCCTGCCCCAAAAGCACACTCAAATGATGGTCTCCTTTCAAAGTCGGTTCAAATTTTAAAGTGTTGAACCAGTCCGTTCTCAAAAATTTTGTAAAACTATTTGTTGCAACGCCATTTGACGCGGCACCACCTCCATGAGTCGGATTTAAAAAAGATTTATTTGTTAATTGGAAATTGTTAACGCCATAACTACTTCTAAATGTTAAATTTTTTAATAATTTAATTTCGCCGTAAGCATTGGCAATCAATGTGTTATTCTCTGAACTGCTCAAATCTAAACTTTGAACCATTGCCAAATTATACGCATTAATCGTGCCTACAAGACTCGGAACATTCGCGCCATAACCAACACTATTGCCATTTTGAATGCTATAACCACCCACCGCGTTATAAATAGGTACATTTGGAGGCAATACAAAAGTCATCCGCGCCAACGGTTCATTCGTAATATAATTGGTGTTATAAGCAGAAGTTGCGGTTGAGTTGCTTGCGATAGCACCCGTATTTGGGCCCTGATTGATGCCGTTGCTGTAAGTGGCATTCGCGCCCAGTTTGATAGCACCCGTTAATTGATGACTGATATTCAAACGCGCATTGTAACGGTCAAACGTATTATTTTTAATAAAACTATTTTGATTCGTAACGCCCGCCGAAAAAAAGTAACTTGTAGCCTCATTCGCGCCTGAAATATTAAAATTATGGCTCTGCGACAAACCTGGACGAAAAGCAACATCATACCAATTTGTGTTTACAGTACTGCCGTCCGCATTTTTCATCAAATTAAACCCTGGTGTTTTGCCCGCATTGACCATTGCTTCGTTTTTAATCGTCACATAATCCTCCGCACTCAATAATTCGGGCAGATTATAAGGCGTACTCCGACTCAGCCAAGTATCATAATTCACTTTGGATTTGCCCAAACGCCCTTTTTTAGTGGTGATAACCATAACGCCATTCGCCGCCCGCGAACCATAAATCGCCGCCGCCGAAGCATCTTTCAACACGTCAATAGATTGAATATCATTCGGATTGATGTCAGAAAGTGGATTATTCCCAATCAAGCCGCCAACCGAACCCACAAAAACCGTCACGCCATCAATCACCACCAAAGGAAATAATCCCGAAGTAATCGTGTTAATGCCGCGAATCCGTATCACAGGTGTACTGTTGAGAACGCCCGAAGGTTGAATAATATCAATGCCCGTCGCTTGCCCGCCTAATAATTGGTCAAAACTTGTTGCGGGACGATTTTCCAACTGTTTTGGAACAATCGTCGCTACCGAACCCGAAAAATCTGTTCTTTTCTGAACCATGTAGCCGCTTGAAATCACAATTTCGTTTAATTCGTTGTGTGATTCTTCTAAACGAATGGTTATTAATTCAGTTGAATTGATAATTCGTTCTTGCGTTTGAAAACCAATAAAACTAAATTGTAATGTTATCGGCAAGGAATGAGCCGTTTTTAACAAAAAAAGCCCGTCTTTATCCGAAGCAGTTACTTCTTGTGTCTCTTTGACGACGACCGCAACCCCTTCTAACGTTTGATTTTTAGCATCTATAATTTTGCCATTCAGCACAACCCCTTGTGCCATCGAAAAGACAGGCAACAGGAAGCACAGTAAGCAATAAATAATTTGTTTTTTTAACAAGTAATGGCTCATCTTCTTTTTTTAAATGGTTTAATAAAAAAGGGATGTTTTATGCAAAATACGCAAGACAGCCCTTTCGTAAAGCGCGTTTACGAAGGGAAAATAGTAGTTTTCGCGCAAGAGTACTTGATTTAATCAATATACTTGCCAAAACTCATTTTGCAAAACATAAATAGAAGGCACATTAAACGGGTTCGGGCGGCGGCACGTATAAGGAAAGTTCCGCACAAACCAATGCTGCATCGGGTGCAATCCTTATTTTTGGAGATTTAGTTGCAAATTCGGGACAACGTGCAACAAGTTGATGAATATTATCGGGAATATAATCTTTTAGAAAAGATTTAACGATTTTTTTAACGGGCGATTCTTTTGGAAAATCTTTATCGAAAGCCTGACTTTCAATAATTGAGTATAAACTTTCACGCAATTCATCTTGCTTATGATTACGCAAGTAAAAAAGGTTTAAAGTATCATTTTTAACAAATTTTTTAACAATTCGATACGTTTTGTTTTTAGCAATCAAATCTTCATTGACATACTCCACTTCGGTGTCGGCAATTGACGTGTAAACCGCTATTTTAAATTTTAAAACCTCAAAAGAAGATTCGGGCATATTACTTAAAAAAGATATACGCTCTTTTTCGCTCTCATAAGCGAACAAAAGGTAGTATCCGAAGGAATTGTATAACAACAATCCCAAAAGTAATATGGCTATTAATTTTTTCACTTATTGGCGTTGCAAATTACATCAAAAAATAGTTGATAATATAATCGAATTATGGTATTACGACGCAAACATAACATAACACTTTGAAACCACCTAATTTTTTAAGAAAAAAAATGTAATGTTGGTTAGTTAGTCAGCAATTTCCGCTTTGGAAAATGGAGGTGCAAATGGTAAAGCGGAAATTGCTTTGAGTAAGTTGGTTAGTTAACTAATTGATAATCAATGATTTAACTAACCAACTTACCGCGCAATGGCTCGAATTGCGGTTGCAGGTTGTACTAATTTCCCCGTTTGACGGGTGTTCCGCGTATCCACACCTGTATTTTTCAACAAAAAGTAGGCATCTTCCATCGTGAAATTAGGTTGAAACGCTTTCAAAATGCCCACAAGACCTGCTATATAAGGTGTCGCCATCGAAGTACCGCTAAAAAAACCATACCGATTGTTCGGCAAAGTCGAATAAATATTCACGCCAGGAGCCGCCAAACCAAATTCGATAAACTCAACACTATTAGAAAAAGTCGCTTTTTCATTATTTTTATCCGTCGCAGAAACCACAATCACCCCTTTACAATTCGCAGGAACGTAATTTCGAGCATCACTACTTTCATTTCCAGCAGCCACAACCACAATCGCATTTCGATTTTTAGCATACGCAACTGCTTGATTAAAAGCACGTTGTTTAGAATCCGCCGACCTTCCACCAAGCGACATAGACAATACATCTGCACCCGCATCCACTGCCCGAATCATGCCGCCAATAACCGATTCATCACTTCCGCCGTGTGGGCCCAAAACTTGAATGCTCGTCACTTCCACAAACTCGCCCGCCGTCGCAAAAGAGGCAATCCCGATACCATTTGCAGTCGTTGCTGCCGCAATGCCCGCGCAATGCGTACCATGTTCCTGCGAATCTTTATCAGAATTAGGGTCAATTGAGACATAATTTGATTTTAAATCCTCATGTGTTGCGTCAACACCTGTATCCAAAATGGCAATTCGCGCTTTTTTGGCGGGTTTTATCGGGGTAGATTTGATGAAATTAAAATATGTGTTAAATTGCCCTGTCTCGAAAGCCCAAACATTATTCAACATGGGGTCATTCACGGCATAATCTGTTGCTGGGAAAATAGGATTTACAACAGGTAAAACAGGCTCATTTTCAAACAAATTATTAATTTCCAAATCATCAATTAAACCACTTTTATTTAAAATATTGATAATTCTATCGCCTTGATACGATAAATTATCGGGAATATCCAATACATAATATTCATCTAAATCCGTAATTTCTGGATGCAAAATGTTTGGAAATGCCAAATGCACTTTGACATCGTAAGGTGCTAATTGTTTCAAAATATTTGGTAAGTCATCATGCCGTTTGATATCAAATAAAATTTCACCTGTGCGGGAAGCATTGATAAACAATGGATTAGGTTTTAAACAATTTTTGCTATAAAAAAAAGTTGCAATTAAAACAATTGGCAATAACCATCCTGGCTGCTTCACGCGCAACAAAATAGCGGTCAAAGTCGTCAAAATAGCAAAATCTTTTGGAATAATCCAAAACATTTTGTCTTTAAACGGCGTGTCGTCAAAGTATAAAACCGCTATATAAACCGCCGCCCCGAGCAACAAAAAAAGAGCAGGATATTTTTTTCCCCAACTATTTTTGTCCGCAACGAAGTGAAAAATTACGGCAATAAGTAGAGTGGATAACGCGATAGGATACAATAGTGGGTACATGATATTATTTTTTTGATTAAAATGAAATTGCGTCAATACTGAAAACTGACGCAATTTACAATTAATTTCTAAGCAATGTGTACTCCATTTTTCACAGTGCGTTCAGGTTGCAATAAAATCACTTCACCCTCCTCGCCAACACAGCCAAGTACCAAACATTCACTAAAAAAATTAGCAATTTGTTTAGGTGGAAAATTAATAACGGCAATAATTTGTTTGCCAATCAAACCATCAACCGTATATAATTTTGTAATTTGCGCAGAAGAACGTTTAATCCCTTGTGCGCCAAAATCAATCGTTAATTGATAAGACGGTTTTTTGGCTTTGACGAAGGGTTGAGCGTGCGTAATTGTACCCACTGCGATTTCTACTTTTTCAAAATCAGCCCAACTAATAAATGGTTTCATAAATAAAGATGAAATAATTAAAAAATAATTTTATATATGCAAATTGAATCGTATTCAATTCTCATTTAACAACAAAGGTTTATAAAATACAAGATTTTACATACATCTGACACCATTTTTTTGGCATTTTTTTCGGGGCAATCTTATTTGCATCTTAAAAACTACTCATTAACGCAAAGTCAAGTGCCTCATGTTCTCCAAAATACAAAAAAAAATCGTTTATTGGTTAAGTTATCCTGCGATAACGCTTGAAGAAAGTAGAATGATTATAGATTTTCGCGTCGGGTTCTTAGTTGGAACCTTTATTATGTTACTTATTCCATTTTTGAATACAATACTTGACAATGCTATATTAGATCATACTATTATACGTAATATTTTGGTTATTACCCAATTAGTATTTTTTATGGCATCATACTACTCGCAAAAAGTGCGGAAGTATTGCAATGAAATTGCATATATTATAACCACTTCGTATATATTGATGCTGGAATACGCGCTTTTTTTAAAAGGGTTTACAATAGAAGCTACCGCAACCGTTTCTATTGCTATTTTCAGTGTAAGTGGCAGCTTCAAGAACAAAAATTATTTAATATTATTTTATTGTTTTGTAACTTGTTGTTTCATTGGGTTTATCCTGAGTTGTCCTAAAACAGAAGTTAGCAAATTTTATACTGTCAATATGCTTTCAATTAATTTATTATTGGGCTTTTACATTTTTGGCAGCAAAATTAATGCGATGAAAGAAGCCTCTGAAAGTAAAGAATGGTTTCGCAATTTGTTTGATAATTCGCCTGTAAGCATTGCATTAGTGGGTTCAAATATTAAAGTTTTTAAAATAAATAAACATTTTCAAACGATTTTGGGATATTCGGAAAGCGAAATTATAGCAAACGGTTTAGACCCAATCATTCATCATGAAGATAGAGTTGCAGATAATATTTTATATGATGCGTTTTTTGCAACGCCTAATGGGTCTTATAAAACAGAAATGCGGCTGCAAAATAAAAATGGTGAAATTCTATGGATGCGCGTTTCGATGTCTGCAACTCATTTTGATGCTGCAACAACACCCGAATCGAAACGCTTTGTTATTGCGGTTTTTGATGATATTACAGAAAAAAAACGAGCTGAATTACTTTTAAATGAAAAAGCAGACCAACTTTTACAACAAAATAGAGCTTTGGAAGAGTTTAGTTATGTAATTTCGCACGATTTACAAGAGCCTTTGCGCATGATTACGAGTTTTTCGCAAATTATTCAACGCCGTTATTTAGCCAAATTGAATAATCCTGATATTGACCGCGATTTCAATTTTGTGATTGACGGCGCGAAACGCATGAGCAAATTAATTAAAGATATGTTAGAATATTCGCGTTGGAGTTCTCAGCAATTTCCGATTGAAAAGGTTGATACACAAGATGTTATAGCAGAAGTATTACAAAATTTGACTATTTCAATCGGTCAAGCAAACGCAGAAATCACAGTTGGCGAATTGCCAATTTTGATGGCAAATCGAATGGTCATTTCACAAGTTTTTCAAAACCTTATTGGCAATAGTATTAATTATCGCCATCCTGACCGAAAACCCAGTATTCGAGTGGATTTTAGCTATCAATCTGAAACGAAAAGTTGGCTTTGCTCCGTCCGTGATAATGGCAGAGGCTTCGACGAAAAACAAAAAGAACGAATTTTTGGCATTTTCCAACGGTTGCACACCGATAAAAAAGGAACAGGAATGGGTTTAGCGATTTGCAAACGCGTTATTGAAAAGCAAGGTGGCAAAATTTGGGCAGAAGGTGTGCCCGATGAAGGCGCAACTTTTTTATTTACAGTGTGATTATAAAACAAGTAAAATCAACAATAAGTTCAAAATCAAGAACTTACAAAAACTATAATACAATATGTTTTCTAAAATACAAGCAAAATTATTTTTTTTGTTGCGCCATCCTGCGATAACACTGGAAAAAAAAAGAGAACTAATTGATTTTCGAGCAGATATTATGATAAGGACAATCCTAATGATACTCGTCCCTATTTTGAATCGCGTTTTTGAAACTAATATATTACACCATGTAATAATGTGTAATACGTTAATTATACTGCAAATAAGTATATTAATTACTTCTTATAAAATAAAATGGGTGCGGTTAAAATCTCATGAAATTATATATATCTTAAATATTTTATTTGCAATAATGATTGAGTATGCTCTTTTTTTGAAAGGATTTGCCATGCAAGGATTACTAACGATGTTACTTGGAATATTCAGTTTGGGGGGTGTTTTGAAAAGTAAGAACTATTTAATTAGTTATTATTCGTTCACGCTTATATTTTTTACGATTCTTATCTTATTTTGCAAGAAAACGGAAATTAACAAATTTTATGCGGTTAGTATGAGTACTATCACTATATCATTGGGTATTTATCTTTTTGGGAGCAAAATTGAAGCCATGCGAGAAGCCTCTGAAAGTAAAGAGTGGTTTCAAAATTTGTTTGATGATTCGCCAATGAGTATTGCGTTAGTGAGTTCTGATATTAAAGTTTTCAAAATTAATGAGCATTTCCAAACGATTTTAGGTTACTCAGAAAGTGAAATTGTTGAAGACGGTTTAGACCAAATTATTCATCAAGACGACAAAATTGCAGATAATGTTTTATATGATGCCCTTTTTGCAACACCAAAAGGTTGTTTTAAAACAGAAATGCGTCTCCAAAGTAAAAATGGTGATACGATTTGGATGCGTGTCTCCATGTCGAAATCGCATTTTGCCTCTTCCATCGTACCCGAATCTAAAAAATTTGTGATTGCTGTTTTTGATGATATTACAGAAAAAAAACGAGCCGATTTGTTATTAAGCGAAAATGCCACTCAACTTTTACAACAAAATAGAGCATTAGAAGAGTTTAGTTATGTGATTTCGCACGATTTGCAGGAGCCTTTGCGCATGATTACGAGTTTTTCGCAGATTATTCAACGCCGCTACTTAGCCAAATTGAATAATCCTGATATTGACCGCGATTTCAATTTTGTGATTGACGGCGCAAAACGCATGAGTAAATTAATTAAAGATATGTTGGAATACTCGCGTTGGAGCTCGCAGCAATTTCCGATTGAAAAGATTGATACTCAAGATGTTATAGCAGAAGTATTACAAAATTTAACTATTTCAATTGGTCAAGCAGATGCGGAAATTGTTGTCGGAGATTTTCCTAATTTGATAGCAAATCGTTTAGTGATTTCGCAAGTTTTTCAAAATTTGATTGGAAATAGTATCAATTATAGACATCCTGACCGAAAGCCAACGATTCGAGTGGACTTTAACTATCAATCTGAAACAAAAAATTGGCTTTGTTCTGTCCGTGATAATGGGAGAGGTTTCGATGAAAAACAGAAAGAACGGATTTTTGGTATTTTTCAACGATTACACACGGATAAAAAAGGAACAGGAATGGGATTGGCAATTTGTAAACGAATTATTGAAAAACAAGGTGGCAAGATTTGGGCGGAAGGCGTTCCTGATGAAGGTGCTACTTTTTTATTTACCGTTTAAAGAAGCAAAAATAAGTGTAATTTGCAGCGGCAAATAGTTCCGTAAGTATCAAATTCCAATAATGCATTTTTGCGAACACATAGGGACATAGGAGACATATATCACAAATTTTATATTCCTAAAAAATTAATTTTCAATAACTTATGTTTTAACAATTTATGCCCTATGTCTCCTATGTACCTATGTGTTTGCAACTTCCAATATACACAACCTATGTGTATTTGCGAAAACCCTAATTCATA
>JBEEMZ010000153.1:0-11498 GCA_041192405.1 Bacteroidota bacterium
GACATAGGGAACATAGGTTGTTGTACAACAACCTATGTTCCCTATGTCCCTATGTGTTTGCAAACTTTAAAATTATATAAAATGTATAAACTCCCTATTTTCAACGATGCGCACATTCATATATGGAAAGTTGGTGATTTACTAACCTATATGCTCGACTTGCGCGGCGTGACTTCTATTGCCGAAATGCAGGCAAAATTAGTTGATTTCGCCCAAAATAAACCAAAAAAAGAATGGATTTTGGCACGCGGATTCAACGAAGCGTTGTTTGCAGACGGCAGGATGCCCGACCGACACGATATAGATAAAGTCATTTCTGACCGTCCTGTGCATATCATACGCACTTGTGCGCATGTAGTCGTTTTGAACACAATGGCGATGCAACACATTGGCATTCAACGAGATACGCCTGTACCCGTAGGCGGTGAAATTAGAAAAGATTCTAATGGGAATCCAAACGGTATCATCACTGAAACCGCTTTAGGTTTGGCGAAACTGCATTTGCCGCCGCCGAGTGCTGCCGCGTATCGGCAAATGATTTTGGCGGCTCAAGATGCGTTTTTAAAAGTGGGGATTGGCGCGGCGACCGACCCTGCGGTGCATCCAGAATTGTTGGAAGTGTATCATATAATGGCGGCGGCGGGCGAGTTGAAAGTGCGAATAAATGCTATTCCAATCATGGTTCCAGATGGCGCGACGGTTGCCTTACCGTTGCCAAAACGCTTTGAATCGCCTTTTTTGAAAGTCGTGGCGGTCAAATTCTTTGCGGATGGCGGTTTAAGCGGCAAAACGGCGGCGGTTAGACATGGTTATAAAAATACAAGTGAAAAAGGCGTGATGCGTTTGCAACCCGATTTTTTCAAACAAATTGCTTTAAAGGCACAAAATGCAGGTTTTCAAATAGCGACACACGCGATTGGGGATGTGACGATTGAAATGGTTTTAAACGGATATGAATCCATCGCCAAGTATAATAAAACAGGCATTCAACATCGGCTTGAACACGTTGGTTTGCCCGACTTATCGCACCTGATTCGGATGCGCGAAGCGGGGATTCATGCCGTGTCGCAACCCGTTTTTTTATACGAATTGGGTCGGAATTATCGGCGATATTTGCCCGATTTTTATTTGGAAAACGTGTTTCCGTATCGGAGCATTTTGGATGCGGGCGTTAATTTAGCATTCTCATCGGATGCGCCTGTGATTCGAGATTTTAGCCCGTTATTAGGGATGCAAAATGCAGTACAACGGATTGATAATCAAGGTTTTACAATTGGCAAATATCAACGAATTACCATTGTCGAAGCCTTACACGCCTACACACAAGGCGCAGCTTTAGCGAGTCAACAACCCATTAATCTTAAAACAGATTATGTTATTTTGGACAAAAATCCAATGGATGTAGCGGCTTCAGAGATTGGGAAAATAAACGTTTTGGAAACGTGGGTCAATGGAAAATTACAATTTAAAATGATTTGAAAAATTAAGCCTTTTTGAGTGATTTTTGGGCAAAAATCATTCAAAAAAACTGTTTGTCTAATTAATCTTTGACTTTAATACATTCTAATTGTAAAAATTCATTATGTAAATGAGTAAAATCAAGGTCGGTTGTTAATAAAGTCGCGTCCAAAACGGAGGCAGTTGCTGCAATCCATAAATCATTTTTACCCATATTCCGCGATGACATCCCAAGCGGACGACCTAATAATTTGCCATTGCTGAACGCATCTATTTCTGCGTAGCGTTCTAAAATATCTTCGGCGTGAATATCGGTGACAATCAGTTCCTCCAATAATAACTCAAATTGTTCTAATCGGCTTCTTCCCCAGTGATTAATCTTAGCAAGTGCTTTAATTTCTCCTACACTCACCACACATACAATTGCTTCATTTACAGCCGATAACGGATTATAATTTAAATCAATTTTTGTTGCGACAGCACTTGCTCGCAAATAATGTAATAAAATATTGGTATCTAAAACGTATCTCATTGGCTTAATTGTGATAGTAATAATTCAATTGGTTCTGTGATATTCATGGCTTTTACTAATTGGTCAAATCGGACTCGATTGACTCCTTTATAATTTTTAGCTTTTTTGATAGCTTCTAAATCTAATTTTTGGGCAAGCGGGCGATGTAATCGTTTCAACACCTCTTTGCTGGGCGCGCCTTTTTTTTCAGTGGAAGGCATTACCAAATGAATGCTTTCCAAGTTCAATGCCTTGAAAAGCTGTAATAATGGCTCTATTTCGCTCAAATGAGTGAATTCTATTGTTAATTTCATGAATATAATTTTTATTTTTAGACACATCTTTTCAGCAAAGATAGTTAAAACGATTTGATTTTGCAATTATTATGATAATGCTTTGAGGTTATTAAATATACATTTTCAGCAATTTCCGCTTCGGAAAAAAGCAATACAAATGGTAAAAAGGATACAACAGATTGAAGGATTCAAACGGATTTTTTTATTCTAACGTCGTCGAGGTTGCAACCTCGACGACGTTAATGCGTTGATTATCAATTATTTAACTTCCGTCAATTGCATCACGCAATGCATCGTTTCCACGCTGACGCGGCACACGCGCCTCAATAAATCAATCACTTTTTCCTTATAATCCGAAAATTGATATACATTAAATTTTTCGGCAAGGGTTGGGTCGGACGGTTTTGACGGTTTATATTGGTCTAAAACCCATTCCAACGCGCTCCGATTCCCCAATTGATACGCCCAAGCCGTTTCGGGAACGCCCGTTAAAGTCGTATTTTCATCTACAATGATTTCACCCATTGTTTTATCGACTTTTAATTTCACTTTTGGGTCGGTTTTGGCGGCGGTTTCGACGATTGATAACGGAAAGTATTCTATTTTTTCGTAATTTAAATGCAAATCCATCAATTGTTCGCCTGTATTCGCCCATTTCCAAAAATCCTTGTAAAACGGAATGCGTGGAAAATCCCGTTTTAAATTCAATGCGTATTTAGCGCGATACGCAGGCGCGTGTAACACCGCGTACACGTAATGAAAAATCGCTTTTTTGGTGATTTTCGGAAGCGATGTTTCGGAAACCTTCGAGGTTTCCGAAACATAATGTTTTTGAAATTGTTCCAATGCCCAATCGGTGATATTTTCGAGGGGATTGCCATTTGAATCATAACGATATAGCGGCAAACCTTGCGTATCACCTGTGAAATGTAAATCTACAATTTTATCACTCGAAAGGCAATAAAAATCTTTTCCATTTTTATTAAGAGCAATCATTTGGTTGGCTTTATCCAAAACAAAAATTTCTTTCATTTGCCCAATAACATCCAAAATGATATAATTATAATTCATATATATATTTGTATAGGGACGGTACAACGACTGAATTATATCTTTTGCTTGAAAATCCATCAGTTTGCCTTTACGTAATTTATCGCGCTTAATCATTTTACTCCATTTAATCAAATTTCTTTCATGCAAAAAAGTGTCCACCACAGGATTAGAATCCGAAGGTTTATCTATATAATTTGTTGTTTTTTTAAACTTTAACCATCTCGACACCTCACTATTGTATTCATGCTGAAAAAAAAGCGATTTCTCGGTTAAGTTTTTTTTGTCAAAATCATAAACCCATTCATCTCGATTGGTAGAAATGCCATTCGTCACCACAGTAAAAATCGCTTCATCACCTTTTCCTTGTTTGACTTCTTTGCTTGCAATTGGCAAAAAAGTATCCCAATCATTGTCACCTGCAAGGTTTATCCAGTTGCCATTTTTATCAGGTTTGACATGTTCAAAAGCAATGCTTCGCAAAGGATTATCCCGAAGCCACTGCAATTTTTCCGTTTTTTTCAATTCATCTTCTATAGCAGCATAAACAACGCAACAATCACTTGTTTTACCTTCTTTTTTTATCAAAATGAAAATCGCAACACCTGTTATAATATCAAACACATTTCCAATTTGCTTTTTGTTACCCATATTCGCTCGCACATCTCCGCCCAAATCAATGATATACGCATAAGAAAATTCTTGTTGAACACATTTGCGAAATCCATCAAAACTACTGCCATCAATAAAACTACGATTTGTAATAAACGCAATAACGCCATTTTTATCAATCCTATCCATCGCCCACCTGTAAAAACGGGCATACATATCATAAACTTTTGTTTTTTGTGCGGTACTTTTGTCAATGAAAGAATCTTTAATGCGTTTATCAATCGCGGGATACGTGCGATTCTTGTTATTATCATTTTCATTTTGTTGATTGGCATTATAAGGCGGATTGCCGATGATGACCGAAATTTTATGTTTATTTTGGCGTTCGATGCGTTTAATATTTTCCGCGTTGAACCCAAAACCTTCAATCAATTGCTGTTTGCCCGCGTAACCAAAACCCATATTATCCAACGTATCAATAAAAAAAATATGTTCAAAAGGTTGATAATCATTCATTTTTTGTTGATAAGAATATTCAATATTCAAATTAGCGATGTAATACGGCAAAATCGCTACTTCATTGGCGTGTAACTCATGTTTGAATTTGTGCGGCAAATACGCTTGTGGAAAGTAGTCAATCAAATCCACGATAAAAGTGCCTGTGCCAGTGGCGGGGTCAAAAATATGCACATTTTTATCGGAAAGGGCGCGATTAAAATGTTTTTCGAGCAAAAAATCCGTGCTTTCCACCATAAAACGGACGATTTCCTGCGGCGTATAAACAATGCCAAGTCGGTCAGCCGCTTTTGGATGATAGGCTTTATAAAAATTTTCATATACGATTTTTAAAAATTCTTGTTTTTTATGATGGTCTTGAATCCTTGCCGCTTCCGCCTTGACTGCGCGATAAAAACCATCTAATTTGGCGAGCGTTTGACGGCGCGTGATGCCCGTAAAAAACGTGTCGGTGACGGCTTGCAACTGTTTGGCAATATTATTCTCGCGGTGAAACGCCGAATCATTGAAAATCGAACTAAAAATTTCATCGGTCAGAATGTGCTGAATCAACATTTCTTGAACACTTTGTTCCGAAATCTGCGGATTAATGCTTTTTCGGCAGAGTTCCCAAAAATCCGAAAAAGCCAATTGATAACGCGGATTTTGATTTTTTTGATGTACCATCAAATCTTTTAACTCATTGGTAATCAACGGAATATCTTGCGCAAACGCCGTAATTGCCATTCTAAAATCACGGATTTCAGGACGTTCATACGCCGTGAAAACCGTCAAAACGTGATGTAACTTATCCACATCTGACATGACCGCCCGCAACGTTTCCGCGCCCTGTTGCAAGAGGACAATCGAAACACTATTTTCAAACAAAATATTATCCGTCGGGTAAATTTTAATTTTGTTTTTAATTTCTTTATCCAAATCATCTTTGGCATCTTTGCTTTCCCAATAGCCCCAATCCAATTTAGCGGCATCTTTGACGGTGCCATCAGGTCTTTTTTGCGAGCCTTTGAGGTGCAATTCATCAATAAGTTCAAGGTTTTTGGCGTTGCAATACGCTTCTAAAAGGTGGGCGAAAGCGCGGCGGATATTACTTTCGTTGTTACTGCCGCCGTATCGTTTGTATCGTTCGACCTTATTATAATAGGCGAGAATGGCTTGTTTTGACATCTTTGCATCCTTAAAATGATAAAATTTCGTTTTTTTAGCCACAAAAGTAAGTAAAAACTTGGATTCTTTGGATTTATTTGCGAATCAAGGTTGCAACCTCGCCGACCTTTTGGTAGCGGCTTCAGCGATTGGAAAAATAAACGTTTTAGAAACGTGGGGCAATGGGAAGCAACCATTTAAAAAAGAATTTTAAGGAATCAAGGACACAATATTTGATTTATTAAAATGCTCTTATTGTTAATTCAAATAGCAATTGATACTTATAAATTATTGGAAATCAATTTTATACAAAATTATACAAAATTTATAAAAATTTATTTAAACCAATTTTAAATGATAACTACTATTTATGAGTATAAAAAATATGTAAATAATTCATTATACTTGGCATAATTCTTGGCGCGTTTTAGCAGGTGTTTTAATCTAAAACAAGCATTATGGCAAAAAAAAAGAAATCGAATTACTTGGAAATCAATGAATTTGAACCGATTTCCAATACAACGGATGCCATTGAGTCCGAAATCATTGCAACAACGGATTCCGATGAGGAAGAAATTATGATTCAGTATGATGGCACTTGGAAGTTGGTTATTGAAGAATTTTATTTGGATTTTATGGAATTCTTCCTACCCGACTTGTTCGCAGTGTTGGATACGAGCGTTGCGCCTGAGTTTTTGAATCAAGAACTTTTAACGATTCAAAAAGAACTCAATGTTCCCAAACAGATTACAGATAGACTCATTAAAGTACAACTGTTAGATGGGACTCAAAAATGGGTTTTAGTGCACATTGAAATTCAGACCAAGTTTGAAATTCAATTTTCAACGCGGATGTATCTGTATCAATCGTTTATATATGCAAAACATCGCTTACCCATTACGGCATTAGCGATTTTTACGACGGCACAAACGCCTAAATATTTTAATGTATATAAGGTCGAATCTTTCGGTACAAAGAGTTACTATCATTACAATGCATACCGAATTGCTAAACAAGTCGAAGCGGATTTGATTGCATCGCCCAATATTTTTTCCTTATTTGTATTGGCGCACCTTTATGTCATCAAAACGACTCCTAAAAAATATGAGGAACGGTTTGCATTTAAAGAAAAATTATATGCATTAGCCGAAAAAAAAGGAATTTCTGAAAAAAAGATTGGAAGAATGCTTATATTTGTGGACGAAATTATTGCTTTACCTCTTAAATTTCAAATTGCATATATGAAAAAAATAAAAATTCCAAACCGTTCTGCATCAGAGCTTGCGGTAATTGCTTCAATGCAACGGAAGGCAAAAGAATGGTTTCCAGATTCGTTTTATGCTCACAAAGGTATGACGATTGAGGCGTATGAGGCATTGCAAGAGCGCGAGCGCGAAACTGAAAGGCAACTTGCCGAAGCCGAAATTCGAAAAATAGAGCAAAAAGCAGCTCAAAAAACCGCAAAAATAGAACAAAAAGTTGAAAAAGCCGAAGCTGAAAAGCAAAAAGCCGAAGCCGAAAAGCAAAAAGCCGAAGCTGAAAAGCAAAAAGCCGAAGCCGAAAAGCAAAAAGCCGAAGCTGAAAAATGGCACCAACAGATCGGTGTAGTGATTGCATTGCATGAACAGGCACATTTTGATGCCCTCAAAATTGCTGCCATCCAGCAATCAACGGTTGCTGAGGTTGAATATATTTTAGAAATGTATCAACAAAAAAAGTTATCTATGCCAGAAATGATAGGATTTTTAAAGGTTTACCAAGAACAAATAAAAGGAATGTAAAGAACCTAAAAAAAATTTGAATTAGGAACAAAGCTCTGCCATCCAATAAATTCGAGAAATAGCAGTTAATAGGTTATCATTTTACATTAATTTTATTTCAATTATGAATGCTTTTTTGCCTATTTTAATGCTTTCGACCACCCTGTTGAATGCCACCCCGCCTTTGTCGGATACGACGATTATTAAACAACATTTGACCGTTTTGACCAAAACGCCGCTACCGCGTGATTACAGGCACATCGCGCAACTCAATGATGCGGCGGATTTTATAAAGTCAATATTTACATTATATGCCGATTCGGTTGTTTTTCAACCATATATTGAAAATAAACAAATTTATAAAAATGTGATTGCGTCTTTCGGTCCGAAAGATGCGCCCCGCATTATCGTCGGCGCACATTATGACGTATGTGAAACGCAACCTGGCGCAGATGATAATGCAAGTGGCGTGGTCGGATTGCTCGAATTAGCGCGGTTGCTTAAAGGTGAAACGTTGAGAAATCGGATTGATTTAGTGGCGTATTCGTTGGAAGAACCGCCTTATTTTCGGTCAGAATTAATGGGTAGTTTTGTTCATGCAGGATCTTTATCGAAACAAAAAGTAAATGTTTTAGGCATGGTTTGTTTGGAAATGATTGGCTATTTTAGAGATGAACCGCATTCTCAAAAGTATCCAATTCCTTCATTATCAATGGTTTATGGGAATAAAGGTGATTATATCACATTGGTTAGAAAAGCAGCGTCGGGTAGCTTTGCACGCCAATTTTCAAACAAATTTGTAGCGACTAAAACCATTAAAACCAAAGAATTTGTTGGTTTTTCGTGGGTGCAAGGCATTGATTATTCCGACCATTTAAATTATTGGAAATTTGGATATAGCGCGTTGATGATTACAGATACTTCGTTTTTTCGGAATCCAAATTATCATCAACCGACGGATACCATGGAGACATTAGATTTAAATCGCATGTCTAAAGTGATTGATGCCGTGTTTCTTGCCTTACAATCGTACTCAAACTAAATTGTTGATAATCAACCGTTTGGAAGGTTTCAAACCTTCCAAACGGTGTTGTATCGCTGCATTTGCGCTAAAAACCCGAATCTGCGAGAATCTATGGGGAAAAAATAGATTGATAATGAATCTAATTCAAACGAAAAGGCACAAAAGAGGACTCTTTCGTGCCTTTTCGTTTTCAGAACCTATTGATAATCAATACATTAGTCCAATACATTCCGAAATTAAGAAGGTAATTTTTTTTGTTTTTTCTCCTCCACATAACGGTAATGAATCTCGCCTCTAATGTACTCATCTGTTGCGATGATAACAGGATTCGGCAATTTTTCATAGAATTTAGAGATTTCAATCTGCTCTTTATTCTCATGAACCTCCTCAATCGTTTCCGCGTTGACGGTAAACTCTTGCAATTTGCTATTAAGCTCCTGCTTGATGTCCATAGACAACTGTTTAGCGCGGCGCGTGATGATATTCAACGATTCGTAAATATTCCCCGTATGGCGCACCAATTCCTTGATATCGCGCGCAGTTACATTGGGGTCAAGATTTTGAACTCGGGTTTTGATGTCTGACATTGGACAATTCTTCGATTTTTAGATTAGATGCTTTCAAATAAAAATCAGCTTCGCGTTGAAACCGACTTCTTGGAAACTTATTTTTAAAATCTTCATATTTGGAAACGACATTCCTAAATCGTTCCAATTGTTTGTCATAAATGCTATTTGCAGCTAATTCGTAGTTCCCGCGCAAAATTAAATATCGAATTTCTTCTGCATCGGGTGTTTCGGGATAATCTTTGAGCAAATTTTCAAACGATTGTGTCGCCGCTTGATATTGGCGAATATCGTAATATAATTTACCTTCTTCAAATGCTTTTCGTTCCAATTTCTGACGCAAATCGTTGATAAGCGTATTACATTGCTTCACGCGCTCGCTACGCGGGTACGTATTCGCAAAATTTTGAAATCCATCAATCGCTTTCAAGGTATTATCTTGGTCTAAACGATGAGTGGGCGACAATTTATAATTGCAATACGCCGCCATAAATTCCACTTCCTCTTTAAAAGGACTTGTTGAAAAGGTGGTTCCAAAGTTTTTAAAATAATACTGCGCAGAAGTATAATTTTTTTGATGATAATGCGTGTACGAATACCGATACGACATTTTTTCCAACTCAGGACGACCGCGATAACTCGGCATAATGAGTTCATAAAGGATTTGCGCTTTCATAAAATCCTTTTTATCGAAATATTCGTCGGCTTTTTTGAGCAAAAGCGCGGCATCCCCACTCGTGCGAACCTTTTCAAACTCTGATTTACAACCTTGCGAAATCGGAGTGGTCAACAATAATGTCGCTGCTACAAAGGCAGCTGACCATTTAGAAATCCTATTTTTTTTCATTGCAGCAGCAAAAGTAAGATAATTCTATGAATTTTTGGCAAATAAAAACGTTTTTTTGCAAAAAGCATTGTTTTTGGGAAGAAAACGTTTGAAAATGGCTTTTTGTCGCGGACTTATTTTTTTATTTTTGTAATGTAGCTGTCCAAATCACGGATAATCCATTTGTATAAAAAACAATCTTTAAATTCGGTATTGGTTTTCAATGCTTTACGGACTTCAATCGTTGCATTTTTGTAATGATTCATCTCTTTTTGTTTTTCAACGATGTCTTTCGACTGCGCCATAATTTTTTGTATCTGTTGACTGCTCAACACTTCACAAACCGAATCTAAAAATTTCAACACGACCAAATTTTCAATTGCATGTCCTTGAATAAACAAATAAATATTATCTCTATGTACACCTAATTGATTTAAAATGACTTCGATATTTTCAACTTTCTGAATTAAAGTAGGAAACTGTGTTTTTAGCTTTTCAATTTGAACGCTCACCTGAACGGATAATTGTTGTAACTGCTTTTTTCCTTGTTCTTGAATATTCACGCGCCCATCTATTTGAATGATATTATGAAAATCGCTCAAATTCATTGCATCATTCACCGTTTCGGTTTTAAAAAAGACCGACCATAAAAAAAGTGGATAAGTGATATTAGAATATAATTTCAATAATGCCTCAAAATCAATTCTATCATTCACTTGATGCGTCGCTTGTGCGCAAACATGGTTCAAACTGCTGCTAAAACACTTCAAATTCTCAATCGAATAAGCATACGTTTGAAAAATAAACGAATTTTCATTGATTAATTTTGAAGTTTCGGTTGCGCCTTGAAGCAAATAATCATAATCGCTGTCCACACAAATAATCAAATATTCGCCTAATTCAAGATTAAGCATATCTTTATTGCGTTCCAAAGCCTGTTTTTTGCCTTTTGCGTTGCTCGTTTGCGACGGCAATTGAATATCAAATTTTAAATCAGCGTTTTCATATTGTTTCAAAACACCATACCAAAACGATTGATCTTCATAGCTTTCCACGTAAACAAGTACTTTTTTTGCAGCCTTTTTAGGGAGAAGGCGAGAAAGTGCTTGCATGAAATCCGAATTCAAATTGTCTTTTAAAGATGTAGGGCGCATGATTATTTTTTAGTATTTGTTTTAATAGGTGTTACTAAATCGCTTACTTCAAAAACTTTGTCGAGCCAACCTTCCATGATAACCGCAGGTGAATGCGTTGCCAAAATGATTTGCACATTTGGATTCAGTTCACGTATGTATTGTATGAGTTTTTTTTGCCAATCGAAATGCAATGATATTTCGGGTTCATCCATAAATAGCACAGCAGGGCGCATATCTTGAATCAAAACGGTTAGCAAAATTACCAACATTTGTTTTTCGCCTGATGATAATTGATAAGGTGTTAAATCTTCTTTATCATAGGTAAACATAATTTCATTTTTTTTTCGATTGATTTTTTTGCCTGTTGCTTCAAATAATTGATCTATAATTTCAAGAAATCGCTCATGTGTTTGCCTCATTTTTAATACTTCTACATGATTAGGACTGTCCACGCCGTTTTTGATAATCACCTCATAAAGTTTTTTACTAAAATTGAGTTGAAAATCCAAATATTCTTTTTGTAATCTAAAAATAACCTTATCTAATTCAGTTTTGATACTTGAATCAAGAGGGTTTTCAATTTTAAGCATTTCATTA
>JBEEMZ010000154.1:0-11267 GCA_041192405.1 Bacteroidota bacterium
CCAAGAAAGATGGGGCGATGGAATTCGTCGCGCAAGGTTTGAGAACGCCGAACACGGTCGGCATAGGCATTGATAATGAACTCTTTGTGAATGACAATCAGGGCGATTGGCTGCCTTCGTGTAAATTGTTGCATATAAAACAAGGTGCTTTTTTCGGTTCATACTCAGTGGATTCTGCTGGGACGGCGAAATTGCCGATTCAACAACCTGTTGTTTGGTTGCCGCAAGACGAAATTGGGAATTCTGCGAGTCAGATGACCTTTATTAATGACGGACTTTACAAAGGTCAAATGATTCATGGTGAAGTGACGAATGGTGGTTTGAAGCGCGTTTTTGTGGAAAAGGTGAAGGGTGATTATCAAGGATGCGCGTTTCATTTTTCGCAAGGTTTTGAGGCGGGGATTAATCGTTTGGTTTGGGGACCCGATGGCGCGTTGTATGTGGGTGGCATTGGTTCGACAGGCAACTGGGGACATGATGGGGACAAATGGTTTGGTCTTCAACGATTTAAATATAATGGAAAACCTGCTTTTGAACCCTTAGCGATTCGCGCCAAAACCAATGGTTTTGAACTCGAATTAACGGAACCCTTGCGTGAAGGCGAAGGTTGGAATGCGAGCGATTATGAAATCAAGCGCTGGTGGTACAAACCAACTAAAGATTACGGCGGGCCAAAAATGGAGGAAACCGAACTTAAACCATTGAGTATCAATGTTTCCGCAGACCGTAAAAAAGTATTTTTTGAATTGGATGCGAAAGACCTGAAAGAGCGTCATGTTTTCTACGTTCATATTAAAACGCCTTTTATCTCTCACAATGGCAATGAATTATGGATTACGGAAGGTTATTATACGATGAATAATCTGCCTCAAAATTTGGCGGGTCTTAAAACGGCTGCTCCACCTGCGGCAAGTGCGAATACCTTGACTCCTCTCGAACAAAGAACGGGTTGGAAATTGTTATTTGATGGCAAAACGATTAGTGGCTGGCACAATTTTAACAAAAAAACCATTGGTAAAAGTTGGACAATTGACGCTACAGAACAGGCTTTGCATTTAAAAGCGGAGCAAAAACCAGATGGCGGTTGGCAATCTACAGACGGCGGCGACATTATTACAGATAAAGCGTATCAAAATTATGAATTAAGTTTGGAATGGAAAATTGCACCTTGTGGCAATAGTGGTGTGATTTACAATGTAATAGAGCGACCCGATTTGCAATATGTTTGGCAAAGTGGACCTGAAATGCAAGTTTTGGATAATACGTGTCATCCAGATGCCAAGATTGAAAAACATCGAGCAGGTGATTTGTACGACATGATTGCGTGTAAATACGTGACGGTCAATCCGCAAGGGGACTGGAATCAAGCGCGATTGATTATCAAAAATGGGCAAGTGGAACATTGGTTGAATGGCAGAAAGGTTGTTTCGTTTCAAATCCATGACCAAAGTTGGAAAAACAGGATTGCTAAGAGCAAGTTTAAATCCATGCCGTTTTTTGGCACGGGGCGCAAAGGGCATATTGCCTTGCAAGATCATGGCGATAAAGTTTGGTATCGAAATATTAAGATAAAAGAATTTTAGGGCAGCCCCGAATTACACAAATTTGCACGAATTTAGAGCGTTTTTGCTTGAAATTCGTGCAAATTTGTGTAATTTGTAGCTAAATTCTTTTACAAATAAAAAAAATAAAATATGAAAATCGGTTTATTAACTTGCCGAACTTATACGGGTGCGTATGCCAATGAAGTGGCATTAGCTGCCGAAATTGATAAAAAATTTAAAGTACAATCGCAGTTCGGCGGGCAATATCAAACTTATTTCCCGACGGATGCCTTGATAGAAACCGCTAAAAACATTACTAAAATGTTTAATGATGAACTTTTGTATGCGCGTGTAGATGGTATTTTGAAAAATGGTATGTTTCTTTTGATGGAAGTCGAATTGATTGAACCCGATTTGTATTTTAATCATGCGTCGAATGCGAAAAAAACATATTTGACGGCTCTGGAAGCGATGATAACTGAATCAGAGGGGATGTTTCCTTTTTGAGTAACATTTTTCTGCCGATTGTTGCAGCATGAAGGTTCTTAGAGCCTTCATGCTGCAACAATCGGCGATACAAGTGCTACCCCAAAAGGAAGCGTCCCTAAAAAATTATTTTTTAAAATTTATACGCTCTGTAAGGTCTTTTTTACCTATTCCACCATCATTGTTAAAAGCAAATCTGCCACATCTTCGGCATTCGGTTTAACGAAATAATCGCCATCCGAACCATACGCCGTCCGATTTGCCTTCGCGCTCAAAGTACGCGGTTTGGCATCCAAATATTGATAACCACCTTGTTTTTCCAAAACTTCCTGCATCATATACGCGGTCGCTCCGCCAGGAACGTCCTCATCTAAAAATAAAACACGATTCGTTTTTTTAAGCGATTCAACGATAACATGTTCTAAATCAAAGGGTAACAAAGTTTGAATATCTATCAATTCAACTGAAATGCCTTGTTTTTCAACCAATTCCATCGCCTCTTGCGCAATGCGCACACAGGAACCATACGTCACCAAAGTCACATCTGTACCCAGTTTCAAAACTTCTGGAACGCCCAGAGCAACTGTAAATTCACCAATATTATCAGGTAATTGCTCTTTCAAACGGTAGCCATTCAAACATTCAACCACAATACCAGGGTCATCCGATAACAATAAAGTTTTATACATGCCCGCCGCTTGCGTCATATTGCGCGGAACACAAATATAAATGCCTCGCAAGGAATGAATCATCATGCCCATCGGCGAACCTGCATGCCAAATACCTTCTAACCGATGTCCACGAGAGCGAATAATGGCTGGAGCTTGTTGAATATTGTTGGTTCGATAGCGCAAAGTAGCCAAATCATCCGACAATGGCTCTAAACCATATAATAAATAATCTAAATATTGAATTTCCGCAATCGGGCGCAAACCGCGCATTGCCATTCCAATCGCTTGCCCCATAATCGTCCACTCTCGAATGCCTGTATCAAAAACGCGTTTATCGCCATATTTGGCTTGCAAACCCATAAATCCTTGATTCACATCTCCAATTTGACCCACATCTTCCCCAAAAGCGGTCACACGGGGATCCATTTCTAAGATTTTATCAAAAAACGTATTAATAATTTCATAACCATTTTTCCACGCACTGTCCTTTGAAAATATCGGTGGAATCACAGGCACATTCAACGCTGCATGAGGCGAGGTACTATGTAAATGTGTTGTATAATAATTCGCTCCTGCTGCCCGAACTTTCATAACCCAATTCGATACCGCTGTTGCACTTGCGCTCCTTTGGTTTGGAAAAGCATACAATAATTGTCTTGCGTTTTTCAACAAATCACTCATAAATGGTTCATACATACGCTGTAACGCTTGTATTGCATTTTGAATAACATCTGTTTTTTGCGGAAAATCGTTTAGTAAATCTTTATAAAGTTGGGTTAAATCTTCTTTTGCTTGCTCAATTGGTTCAGAATACGCAATCCAAGCCCGCGCCCGTGCCAATTTAATGCTTTGCTTCACCTCATATTCTAAGGCGGTCAATGTTTCCTCTGTTGCAAAACCTTCATCCAGAATCCATTGACGCATTTTTTTTATGCAATCATGGTCTTTTTCCCATTCTAAACGGTCTTTATCTTTATATCGCTCATGCGAACCAGAAGTCGAATGCCCCTGCGTTTGAGTCAATTCTTTAATGTGTAAAACCGCAGGACGATGTGTTTTACGCATTTTTGCTGCCGCTTCTTGATATAATTTGCACAATGCAGCGTAATCCCAACCATTACACACATATAAATCAATCCCATTGGAACCATCTTCCGCTTTGAACCCTTTCAGTACTTCTGAAATATTCCCTTTTGTTGTCTGCAACGTTGTCGGAACCGAAATCCCATAGCCATCATCCCAAACGGAAACCGACATCGGAATCTGCATTACACCTGCCGCATTGATAGATTCCCAAAAAACACCTTCCGAAGTACTCGCATCCCCAATCGTCACATAACAAATCTCATTGCCTTGATCCGAAAATTGGTTTTCACCTTGCAAAATGGCACTTTCTCGATATTTTTTAGACGCTAATGCCAAACCAACAGCTCTTGCCATTTGTCCGCCTGTACAAGATATATCAGAAGATATATTATATAAATGCTTGTGTTCCAACCAATTGCCAGAAATAGCATCCATCATCGGCGTTGCAAAATGAGAAGTCATTTGGCGACCGCCGCTAAATACATCGTTCTCATTATCTGCATACAATTGAGCAAAAAATTGTTCAGGCGTGCATAAGCCAAGTGCCATCATCAACGTTTGGTCTCGATAATAGCCCGAACGCCAATCGCCTTTGCGGAACGCACGCGCCATTGCAACTTGTGGCACTTCTTTACCATCTCCCGTGATACCAAATTTGCCTTTGCCCGTCAGCACTTCTCGACGCGTCATAAGGCTCAGTTCACGACTGGTAACACAGATTTTATAATCGCTTAAAACATCTTGTGGTGAAAAGTTTTCTGACACGATTAATGATGTGTTTGGTGTGGTTGGTAATGTCAAATTTTCCGTCAAATTTTCAAACATGATTCAGTTAAATAATTTGGTTGCTGGTTTCAACGATTTTGTCATTCCGTAGGAACCAAAATCTCCTGTGACACGGCGATAACACGCACGTCCCAATATAACCTTGTCGAATTATCGCGTAAAGGTACAAAAAAGCTAATTAATAATTACTCAAACGTTTTTTTTAGCAAAAAGTTGAATGTTCTCAGCAAAGCTCCTTTTGTTTGGATGCTGAAACGTCCTAAATCACTACAATAAAACATTTTTATAAAATTTTGTTTTTATAAATAGCATTTATAAAAACAAAATATTTTAAATTTGTCCTATCATTCGTTTTTCGGAACGATTGTACTGTTTGGACAATAAGGTGGGGCTATCGGCAACGTTGTTTTTTTGTATTTTTTTTCGGATATTTGCACCAAAAATCGTTGCCGAAGCCTTCTTTTTCTTTTGAAATTGTTTTTCGAACAATGATTTTCAATCTTTCAACCGAGCAGAAAAATTAATTGACAGGTAGCATGAGCCATTCTCTGGATAGTAAACAAACTTGGATTCAAAAAGATATAGTCCCTTTTTTACGCCGTAATTGGTTTTGGGTGGGCATGTTTTTTACATTTGTAGCATTTTGGGTTAGACGCTGCACAAATAATCACCTGCCCAAAGAACAATCGTCTTTCACGATGACGCAGGACGAAGTGGGCAAAGCTGGAACGACATCAACCACTCCAACGGTCAAAAAAATAGTTGAAAAGGGGAAAGCACCCGTTTCAAATCCGCCTAAATTGGAGGAAAAACAAAAAGAAGTGCCTTTAAGTATCGGCACTGTGACTGACAATGTTTTCGTTAAACGGAAACCCGCAACCGATTTTGTTAAACCTGACCCTGCTGCCGTGAAAGTGTATCTCGAAAAATATCGTTCCACTGCCGTTCAAGAACATAAAAAATTTGGAATTCCACTTGCCATTATTTTGGGAAACGCGATTCGACAAAGTTTTGCAGGCAAGAGAGATATTGCATTGGCGGCGAATAATCATTTTGGCATCGTCTGTACGAGCGAGTGGGTCGGGCAAAAAGTTTCTGCGGGCGGACGTTGTTATAGAAGTTATGAATCGGTTTGGGCGAGTTTTAGAGATCATAGCTTGTTTTTAAAACAAACCCATTTTGCGCATTTAAATAAATTGGGTAAAACTGATTATAAAAGTTGGGCTATCGGTTTGGAAAATGCGGGCTATCCAGAAATGACTGCCGCCGATTTGATAGAAATTATTGAATTGTATCATTTAAATTAGTTGGTTGGTTCGTTGGCTGGTTGGTTTTTCAAAATGAAAACTGTTAAAATATATATTGATTTTAAAACAATTTATTTATTTTTAAACCAAAACGGTTACATTATTACACTTTTTGTTTATTTTTGCGCGTTCCAAATTCTAATTTTGATTTTAGAGCAATAATTTTTCCCTATTTGAATCGGTCGGGTACGCTTTTTGCAAACGAATTATAAAAAATGTTATCTTAATGTTAACCTTTTTATAGCATTGACCGTAAAACAGTCATTTTGACAACGAGAGTACATACAAAAGAGATACCTTTATAATATTTGTCATGGAAATTCAAGTTACTACAGAAATCCAAGCGTTGTTGTACGAACATGATACAGTTGTTATCCCTGGATTGGGGGCGTTCGTGTGCGAGTACCAAGAGGCTATCGTAGATCCCTACGCAGGCAAACTCTCACCGCCGTCTTACAAAGTAAGGTTCGATGACGACTTGCAAATCAACGACGGTATATTACAAGATTTCATCAAGCGCAAGTACAGCCTCTCTTCGCAAGAGGCACAATCGGCTATCGCTGAGTTCGTCAGCCAGACCGAAGCAGCCCTCAATATGCACGAATTGGTCGCTTTCGACCAAGTAGGGCGATTATATCGTGATTACACCAAAAAACTTCAATTCGTTCCTGAAAGCACCAACTTTAATCCTGATTCTTTTGGGTTGAAATCGGTTGATTATCAACCTGTTACGCGCACTCAAAGTTCATCTCAGGGCGTTTATCCGCCCGCACGGTCGGTTTCAGATACCGATAATTCTCATCCGTCCGCTACGCAAGGGCATTCTTCTTCGATGGCAGAAGTGGAAAGGCAAAACTTGGAGTCCCTACACCTCACTGAAGCGGAAATGCCTTCTAAACCCAATGCAACGCCTGTCGCGCCTGATAAACAATTGCCGCCTTCTGTTGAAACGGTGGGGGTGCCTGCACCGATTCCGACTGCAAAACCAGCGGCTTGGTGGAAACCCTTGACTTCAAATGATTTTATGCCGAGTTTGGTTGTTGCAGCGTTATTAGGTGTTGCGGGGACGATTTACGTGACGCGTGCTCATAAGCAAACCGTTCCGCCAAGCATTTCGCGCCCTGTCGTAATGCCTAAAGTGATTGCTAAAATACCGCCTATTGCGGTTGGTCAAGGTGGTGCTGATGCGATTGTGCCCGAAGTTGTGCAACCTGAAACGTCCGTTAAACGCACTACAATTGCTTCTGAACATCAATTGCCAACTGTGGAAGCCCAAAAAGGCGTTGTTGAAGTGCCTTCTCCGAAGTTGAAGAAGTCTATTATCATTGTCGCGGCTTATAAAACGCAGATTGGTGGTGCTGGTATTTTGCAACAATTGCAACAATTGGGTTATAAAACGTATGTTGGCAAACGAAATGATAAAGTGATTTTTGGTTGTCAGCTGGGTTATAACGATGCCGTAGATTTGGAAAAATCCCTCCAACAAGTGCGAGAAAGGTTTGGTAAAGATTGTTGGATTTTGAAAAAATAACTTATATTTTGCCACGAATTACACAAATTTTGCACGAATTTATTGAAAATCCGTGTAATTCGTGGCAAAAAACAAGATTATTCATACAATCTTGTATCCAAAATGTATTTAAACTTTCTCAAAATGGCAATCATCATCATCAAATCTTTTCTATTGATAGCGTCAAACGTTTCTGATATGCAATAATCTTTGCCTTCCATAGTCACAAAAGACCAATGCCGCCCCATTATATCAACGCCATATAAAGGTTTTTCCTTTTTATTTTTAGCTTGGGCGATTAAAAAAGCTTCTAAAAGTTGCGCCATTGAATCGCCACTTGGGTTTTCACAAGGTTTGTACGCTTGAAAATGGAAATAAGGGGTCTCAAAAACATCTAAAATGCCTTTTGCTAACATAAAATCGGAACAAATGCGCCAGCAATGAACGCTGACACATTTGTTTTTTACTTGCTTAATGAAGCACCGTAATATCTCCCGTTATCAACTCAATACGACCTGGAAGGACTTCCACTTCCGCAAAAAAGACATAAACGCCTACTTCTGCTTTCCTTCCTCTAAACGTTCCATCCCAACCTTGTTCCAATTGATTTGTCATGATGTCCGTTGCGTTAAAAACATGTTCGCCCCATCGGTCGTAAATTGCCAAATGATGAATGGGCAAATTTTCTCGACTGAAAAGCGTAAATGATTTATTACCAACGTTTTGTGATTCGGGATAAATGACATTTGGCGCGTAAACATTGGGTTCTACATACACAAGAAACGTATCTTCCGCAACGCACCCTGCTGAATCAGTCACCGTCAATTGCACAAAAGTTGTCTTACTTGGGTGAATTGTATGAAATAAACAATTCGTACACGTCGCCGTGTCTTGCGGAATCCAAACTGTTCTAACGACTTTTCGATTCGGAATCCCTTGCATTTGTAAAAATTGCCCCACTTTCAACACGCCTGGATAAGAACTATATGGTTTTATTTGCACTTTTAATTGCGCAGGCTGCCCAACCGCTATCGTCAAAGGGCGATTGTAACAACCAACCGAATCTCGAACCACCAATTTATAATTGCCCGCTTTAATCTGATTATACAACGTATTTTGCGAAAAAGTACGCCCATTATCTACTGAATATTGATACGGCGGGAATCCACCAGACGGTTTCCCAAACTGAATTTGTCCATTTGCATCGCCAAAACACGCAGGCTGTCGCGTCGAATACGGAAACGCAGGTGATTTAAAATCAATGTCTAATGTATCGGTTGCGGTTTCATCTTGTCGGCAAACGCCTAAATAGCCCGACGCAATATACCGACCTGGAGCCCAAATAATTAAAGTCGTATCTTTTCCGAATTTCACAATCGAATCTTCATACATCCATTGAACGCCGTCAAAACGCCCTCTCGCCACCAGCGTATCAGGACAAACGCCATCTCCAATATTCACTAATTCAAGAGTCGGCTCAACCGTTTTGCTAAAACCAGAATAAAAGGCTGCAAAACTTGCCGCATTATTTTGTCCATACATGGCTACTTGAACCGCACCCGCCGCTTTCACGCTAATCGTACCAATGCGCCGCGTCAAACTAAAAAGCGTCAATTGCCGATACGTCACAAAATCTGGATTGCCTTGAACGGGCTGCGCCGCCCCAATATTAGCAGGAACGCCATCAATCAACACTTGAACCATTGAATCTTTCATCGCCGTTATCATCACGCCGCCATCGAAAAGCATTGTACCAATCGCATTGGGTTCAAAAATATTGTCAATCCCGTTCGGAATCGCACAACTAATCGGCGGCACAAAAATTAAACCTTCTGTCCGAAACTCATTTGACGTACCCGCAGGTGCGCCACCCACATTTTGATACACGTAAATCGGTTGCGAACTTTTGATATGCATATTATTATTCGCCGTAAAACTACTTGTTGGCACGGCGTACCATTCACCTGCATTCAATGTAGTGGCAAGTGTACCGTTGATTTTAATTTGCGTATTACTCCGATGCGCTACTAAAATAGGCCGTTCCAACGTCGGCGAACCATTGCCACGAGATAAAATATATTCTTTTCCAACATTTTCAAATGGAACAATTTGGTCAATACCCACATCTTTGTCGCCCGAAGTCACGGGTGCGCCACACCATGAACCAATATTTACTACAATCGGTTTAGAACTCGTCAATAAAGCACCCATAAAACCATTTGGCGGTTGCGTTGCCGCATTGTTGGTCAAATATTGTCCATAAACCAAGCATTCCCCCTTTTGAATCCACATCGTATCTGCGCCATTTGTCGTTACATCCGCCCCATTTTTCCGAAAACCAACGGCTCTATTATATCCAGAAATAATTAATTGAGTCGAATCTTCGGTTGCAATCACGCCTGCAAAATTCGCTTTTTGCGTACCAATATCTTGTAATAAGTGTCCAAGTCGAAATGTTTTGCCTAACGCCGCCCTGCCTTTGCACGTTAAATCACCCGCTTGATTCGCAGAATGGTCTCGAAAATAAGCGTAGAATTTTTTGCGCCCTGCCAGAATTAAACCTTTGTTTCTCAATGGTTTATGCAAATCGGCTTCCGTTACCATCACGTATGTGTCATTGGTGGTGCCGATATTATAGGTGTATGGGCTTGAATTGCTGATAGTCACCGTATTGATGACGTTACCCGAACCGTCTTGAATCGTCACCGCAAAGGGCGTGAGTTCAGGCGTGGAAAGATACAGATATTGTTCGCCCCAATCTAATCGAGCGTGCATTGGCGGCATCCAGTGAATGCTATCCAATTGTGCCATCAATGGCAATTGGAAACACCAGCTTATTAATATAGTATAAAAATATTTCATGCGAATTCGCTAAAAGTTGTTGAAAATGATGCTTTTACATGAAAAACGCTGAAAATGTGGGGCAAGTTGCGTAAGCAATGGACTAATTGTAAGGTAGTTTAAATAGAGTTACTGCCAAATTTAACTTGATTTTTGGCGGTAACTCTATTTTCAAGCAGAATTACCGCCAAAATGTAATCAAAGCAACTAATTCAATTCAGTCCATTTGATATATTGTTGAAATGTTTTCGGATTGATTTCCATGAATTGCATAATTTCTTCATCGGTATCTTCCCGCAATCTAAATTTTTTGAACATGGCTAATTGTTCTTGCAAATCCGCATCTTTGGCAGTCTTGCCCAAATCTGCTTGCACTTCTTTTTCGGCGCGTAATCGGGCTGCTTTGACTTGCGCAGTCTCTATTTTGAGCAACGGCGGCTTTAATTTGGTATTTTTTTTCATTTTTTTACGGTTTAACGACAATTCGCGGTAAGATAACCTTTTTTAACGTTCCTACGGAATGATAAGCAGAATGACAAGCGGAATGACAAGTTTTTGTCATTCTGCTTGTCATTCCGCAGGAACCGTTTATTCGCCACTCCATGCAAGTTGACCATTCAAAGGCATACAAGCGATAAATGGACCTGGAACGGGGTCATAAACCAAATGCTCTTTGCCTATTTTTTCGGAAGTGAAATACGCTATTATCGTAAATGCTTTCACTCTCCTGAAAAATACGACTGCCTTTTCGGACAAAGAAACGCCTCCAAAAAGGTTTATTTTACTTAGCCAAAGAGCAGAATAAATGGGTGCTTCATTGTTATTATCACAGCACGAAGTTCCATCAGATTGTTCAATGGTCGAATGTTTTAACATTGCGTTATTATGATGGCGAAAATGCGATAGGCACATCAACGCTTGTTTTAGCGCAACCACCAAACCAACCGCATCGGGGAGACATCTCAAAAATGTTGGTGAGTTCTTCTGCAAGGCGTTTAGGGGCGGGTGAAGCCGTTTTGAAAGCCGCAGAAACAGA
>JBEEMZ010000155.1:0-11222 GCA_041192405.1 Bacteroidota bacterium
GACATAAGGTTTGAAACACAGCTGGAAATAGGAAACATAGTGTATTGATTATCAACATACTATGTTCCCTATTTCCAGCTGTGTTTCAAAAAAAGATTCTTTATTGATTTCGAGTCGCGGTCACGGGCAGACAGATTGACGCGGGACAAATCACAATTTGAGTTGTTAATGTCGCGTGGCAGGTGGCATCCGAAATCCGAACGGAATATGAACCAATATCCGTTTGTGCAATCGCATTGCGCGTAATCGCGGCGGTGTTAGCAGTGAAACCATTCGGGCCCGTCCATAAATAGGTCGTTCCACCAGTTGCGGTTAAGGTGACATTATTACCCAAAGTCGTTGATACAATGCCTGTTACACTTGGGTTCATGGTGCAATAGATGCCTTGATCCCAACTTAAATCCTTCTCGCCTGATGATAAATGAGTCACTACGGTCATCATAGCGGGTTGACCATTATAGGTGGTGGGCGCGCCATCTGAATCATTATCGGCGTTACTGCCTACTGCATTGGTAGGTGAACCTGTGTAACTCGTTGGAAGACAAAAGATTGCGTAATAATCGCCCTCCGTCAAATTAGAAAATAGATATTGTCCACCATTGCCTGTTATCGTAAAATTTACTAATAAATCGGTTGCAGGCGCAGGCGATGCTCCTGCCGCTTTATATAATTTGACTCGAACGCCATCTACGCCGCCTTCGCCCACCTCTTGAATGCCATTATGATTGGTGTCAAACCAAACGGAACTGCCATAAAAAGCAGGTGTCCCCGCTTGTACTTTGATGCCAACTTTGATAGGTTCGGCAGCTAAAAGCGATTGATTATTATCTGCCCGCGTACCCACAAAGGCAAACGAATTCCATGCAATTTCATTGTTAGTCGGCGCATTCACAGGCGCGCGCATGGGCCAATTGAAAATTAAAGAGTCTCCACCTGCAATCGTCGTCGCGCCAAAATCAATTTTAATAGATTGAACCGTCGTAATGTCCACAGGTGGTGTCGCACTCCAACTCGCTGATACACAACCACTTGGAAACGGAGACGCATCTGCGGGCTGCTTGACCTCATCCCGACATGGGTTCGAAACCGTCGAATAATAAACCGTCACGCCCATCGGTGCTGTAATTGGGTCTGCAAGATTGGGTCGCCATTGCGTCAAACGCGCACTTGGGTCAATCACGCCTCTGTCCCCGACAAAGGGCAATATATCAATAATTTTAATATTCTTCATGGTAATATTTCCAGTGTTTTTGACAATGAGTTTGTAATCGGCATTGCCCCCTGGAACCGTCCAGCCAAATGCAGGATACCGCGAATAATCCGTATCCAATGAACCTTTCACCCATTTAATAGACTCCATCGAAGCCGCCGCGCTCACCACCACATTACAAGAATTATAAGCTGTATATTGCGTACACAATTTTTCAACCAAATTGCCATTGCCATTTAAATCAAAAGCATCATTTGCGGTCAAACCCGTACAAGGCTCATTGTTACTACTCGAAAAATAAAAATCATTTTGTAAGGCAACGCCCGCCGCCGCTTGACTTGTAATCTGCATTTGAGACGAAACACTAAATTTTGTATTATAAGGTACCGTTGTACCTGTTGGGAACGTCCAGCGTAATAAAGTGCGTCCAGTGCCTGCATGATTTGGCAAAACAGTTACCGTTGGAGTACCTACAATGCCCGATGTCAATGCATTAAATATGGCAGAATTATCAATATAATTTAAACCCGCAGGCAACCATTGCACGGCTACAGGGTCAACCAAATTGGAACCACCACCACCTACCGTTATCGTTAGCGTCGAAGTCATCATCGTGCCAATGACGTAAGAGGCTGCACAATGAGGCAAATGTTCCGCATACAAAGACACAAATGCCGTGTTAGAACGCGGTTTTAACGTAAAACCATTGTCGCAAGCCGTTCTACTGGCAGGAATCCCTGCGGTTGTACTGTTCCATTCGATACAATTATTGATAGGCGTGTCCGTCAAAACATCGGGGGGCGTAGGTTTGAAATACAATTGGGCATAATTACCTGCACCACCTAACATGGTATTTGCTTTGAAAGGCGTTTTGAAAACTAACTTAATTTTAGTATAATATTCTGACGCATTGGGCCCCTCTGCCATATTATTTGAAAGACCTGTCAGTGTCGTCCACGTCGCATTTAAATTCGTTTGATATTCAAAATGGTCTATCACATGATTATTATCATTAAATTGTAAACCATTAAATCTTAATTGATTCGGAATATTTTCAATCACAGTAACATTATCCAAATCCACATTACCCGTATTATTCAAATTCACCTCATAAGCTAAACGCTGTTGTGGATAAACATTGCTATTAGAACCATAAGCCATTGATTTTGAAACTATTGCATTCGCATTCGGAGCCTGCAAAGTGTGCGTAGCTACTAAACTGCTCGAACACGCACCGCCAATATTATTTCCATTATTTAAAGTTTGTTGTGTCCCTCCCAGTGGCGTATATAAGATTTGAGCCGTGTTTGTGACAGATTGCCCACTTGTAAAGGTCGGATTTGGATAGCGCACTTGCACATCCACCGTGTAAACCACGCCATACCATTGTGTGCCATACGGTGAAATGAGCATATCTCCAAGCGGCAAGGTCAATACATTGGAGCCATCCACTAAATTGGGGTCGGTGTAAAGTGTGGTCGGTGTACCGTTTACAGACCATTGATGCACACTCGCGGATACAAATTGCGCCCCTGTTGGCAACGCATCTTTTAAAATCACATTCGTATTATTCAACGAGCCAATACTCGCATAAGGTTCGTAACCAATCGTACCCGCATGAACTTTAATGCGGTAACTGGTGGGAAAATCCACCGCCCCACCGCCAAGAAAGGTTTTTTGCGCACAAATGCGGGCAATTGCATTCACAGTGATAGGCAAATTTTGAATTGCTGTACTAAAACCGCCTGTTGCAGTGAGTGTACTGGCAAAATTAAGGGCTGTGCCGTTTGGAATCGTGCCATTATTTAATCGTAAACTGAGTTCCAAAATGCCCGTTGAACCCGACGGCACAGGTTCAATAAAGGTAATTGTTACTTTTTTCGCGCCTACGGTGTTCGTGAATACAAAATTGGCAATCGGCGCGTGTATGGTGCCTAATAAATCTTGAATGCCTATAATTTCATCAGGCAATTGAATGACTGCTTTTACGCCAGAAGCGTTTCCTGTGACACTGGAAATGGAATACGCTAATTGCAAAATAGGCACTTCTCCCGCCAAAAAAGTAGATTTATTATTTTTTTCAGTAACCGCCAAGGACAATGTTACTTGTGCGTGAACGCAGGTAAATGACAGAAACAGGCTTAAAAATAAGTAAAAAGGCTTTTGTCGTAATGTAAATTTTGTCATTAAGAACGATTCTAATGATTTTTTTTGATAAAATAGAGCGTGCGTTTTTGGTTGAAATCTATTGATTAGGCAAGTAACAAAGGAAACCATATTGGTTTTAAAATTTAAAATGGTGTTTTGTGACATGGTATATTGCGGAATGGTGTGATAAGCTAACTAAACTATCTTAAAAAGTGGGTTGAAAAAGACTCTTGGGAGAGCGATGTATTTGATTTTTTTGATAATCAACCGTTTGGAAGGTTTCAACCCTTCCAAACGGTGTTGTATCAAAACCTTGATTTTTAACAGGGTTTATTTATGCCTAAGTATTTCCGATATCACCCGAATCCGAAATCCACATTCGTCAGTGTAATTGTCGTTGGATTTTGATATAATTCTGAACCATATTCATATCTACTACGCCGAGCAGCGATTCAATACAATTGGTTGATTTGTCTTCGTCGAAAATCGGGACTAAATATTGTTCCGTTTCGGTCATTTTGATATAAATAGTTTTAATATCTTCTTGTTTAGAAGCCGTTTGATAAACAGGTTCGTTGATTTTTGGTGCTTGTTTTGCTAAAAAATCTGCAATGGTGAGTGCCGCTAATTTTTGATTTGATGCCTCAATAATGGCTTCCCGCGACAAAATTTCTTTGATTTCTGCCCCTTCCACAACGATAAAATCACTTTCAATCCCTTTTGTCAAGGTCATAATCGGCATGTACATTGGGTCGCTCATTTGGAAAGTGGTGTATTGCGTGCGCAAAACGTTGGCGACAGTATGCCGTTTTAGCAGCTCATCTAAAACAACTTGTTGATATTCTTTTCGAGTGGCTTGCCATAAATAGACGCTGAATCCGACTAATAACCATTCAATTTTAAAACTTCCTGTTTTGAAATAATGCCATAAACCAGTGCTATGTACCAATAAAATTAAAATCACAGCGTAACTCACACCTGCGGCAAATCGGGTTGCGCGCCTTTTGTTCATTTGCGTTGCTGCCAAAGCGCGAAAGACGCGAGAACCGTCCATCGGAAAAGCGGGAAACATATTGAATATCGCTAATGCGCCATTTGCTTGTAATAAAACGACCCATAAATGCAATTTTAGGTCACTTCCGAGTACGTCGGGTTGCACCGTTAGACTTTCTATGAAACTTAATTTAAATCCGTAAAAGATTAATAATAAAACACTTATCAATAAAAATAAAAATAAATTGACCAACGGACCCGCAATTGCAACAACCGCTTCTTGTATGGGATTCTTAAACGTGTTTTCCAATCGCGCCATACCGCCGACAGGTAATAAAATAATGTCTTTCGTTTTTATCTTATAGTAGCGGGCAGCCAAACTGTGCCCTAACTCGTGTAACAGGACGCACCCGAATAAAGATAGGATAAATAAGGCGAATAATAGAATCGTTTTAGGCGGTGCGTGCCCCACTTTGTACAAGTAAGCGGGGAACGCGAGTAATAATACGAATGACCAATGCAATAAAATTGGAATCCCTGCGATGCGGGCGATTTGAACGGTGTACTTCATGCCGTTTTTTTTGCGCTAAGGTAGCGTTTTTTTAACAAAACGTAATTTTTTATTCACTTTCCAACAAACCCAAGCGGAACCTGCGCCAAGCAACGCGCCGCATAACACGTCTGTCGGGTAATGTACGCCCAAGTACAGGCGCGAATACGCTACCGTACTCGCCCACAAGTACGCAGGCACCGCCACTTCCCAACGTGGATAATTCAAAGTCAACGAGGTTGCCGTTTGAAATACCACAGAACTGTGTCCTGATGGAAACGATGCACTGGATTCTAAACCTTTTTCATTCAAATCGGGATACGTAATGTATGGACGTGTCCGATTAGTTGCAATTTTTAAAAGATAGGTCGTGCCGAGATTCAATGCGAAGGCAGTTCCAATTTGTAAACCTTTGTTTTGCAAATCTTTATCGCCTTTGTGCAGCCCCCAAAGGTATAATCCTGCGGGAATCCCTGCCCCAATCGCGCCAACAGCAGGTTCATACGAAACGGCTTTGAAAAAACCATCCGTTGCTAAGTCACCATCTGGATTGATGGCACGCAATAGGCTAATGTCAGCATTTTGTGAAAACGCATTTTGACAAAATAAAATACTAAAAAAAACAAAATTTAAAATAATTTTTTGCATAACGGTTTTGTTTTAAATAAATCAAGTTGTGTGGGATGGCATTGAAATGCCTTTATTCCTAATTCAGCCAAATATGCGCAAAAATAGTTAAAATTCGACAGCGCGTAACAAAATAAGTTTTTTTCATGCCTTTATTGAGGGCATTTTTTCATAATAGATTGATTTTCAATGAATTGAATTTTCGTTTGTAATACACTATCAGCTGGATATTTCACTTTCATCTCTTGGATTTCCTGTTTCATAGCGGCGGGTAAACAATTATTCGTGCCTTTCAAAATGCCTTTTGCATTTTGCAACGTGCCTTCAAATTCAAGTTTTTCTTTTTTAATCGAATTCAAAATTTGTGCCTTTTCGGTCCGATAATCCCGACTATCGGTTTGCGGCTTGCTGTTTTCCAAATGGGCATAACGCCCTTGCAACAGAATCACGTCCTTTTCCCATTCCGAATGTTGGGCGGCGGTTGCGAGTAAAGTCAACGCCTCAGCAAGTTCGCCGTTTTCAATATGCTTCTCAATCCGAAGCGACAACGCCGAAGGTTCGGCTTGAAGGGCACGCAACAACTGTCGGTCCGCACACCGCTGATAAAGTGCGCCCAAAAAATCAACTTGATCGCCTACAAATTTAATATCGAATTGGTGAATGACGAATTGATGCGTTTGCGGATCGCTCAAAGGCGCATTCGGCGCAATAATGGTGTCCGCGCCACTACTATCGTCCAACAATTTAAAGAGGAGTTGCGCATACCATCTATCAAATTGGAATCCCAGAAAAAGATACGTATTCGCCTTGTTGATTTTGGCTCTCAACTTATCGGGCAATCGGTTCGGTGCTAACATGGCTTTGACTAAATTATAAAAGTCGTCGTAAATCTAAATAATGTAAATTTACCATATTACCTAATTCAATTGGAAGTTTGGTTATATGATTATTTGACAAGTTTAAATGTAGTAAATTTTTCAATTGAGCTATTTGACTAGGTATTTTTTCAATTTTGTTACCCTTTAAATTCAAATATTTAAGTTTAATGAGTTTGCACAACTCAAGAGGAAAATTTTCGATATCAGAATTTAAGCACAAATATTCTAATGATGCTAATGTTGCAATACTATCTACCAAATTTGGATATTTATTAATACTCCCACCTATTATTAATATTTTGATGTGTTTATGTTGAAACGACTGGAATATAGTCGCTATTCGAGCAAAATCATAAGCCCCTCGTAAATCAATGGCAGTAACCATACTATCATCTGCCAAAACGATATCTCTATCTGTTGCTAATTGGTATTCAGTACCAAATGTATCAATTAAAAAATAGGTACCGTTTTTTTTCACTTTTGCAAAACCATATTCATCGAAAGAGACAGCTTCTTCATATATGAAAGGAATTTTAATTTTCAATTGTCGGTCAATAAAACCATATTTAAGTTGCCTTGAATCAGTTATGTTTAAGTCTACTTGGGTGGCTAATCCAAATTTGTCGTCATAAAAAAAAATGTTATCTAATACTTCCTGTGTTTTTTCTTCAGCAGTAACAGCAGTATTTTTTTCAATTTCTACTTGTTTGAGTGCTTCATCTGTTGCTTTTTTAGCATTTTCCGATTCAATTAGAGCTTTTTGCGCGATGTTTTTTTGTTTTTCCGCTTCAATTTGAGCTTTTTGGGCGATATTCTTTTGCTTTTCGGCTTCTTTTCGAGCGTTTTGCGCCTCCACTTTCTCTTGTTCAATGCGTGCAAACACTTTACGGCGCAACGATTTGACTTCCTCTTTTTCGGCAGTATTGGCATCTTTCAAATAAGCGTCCGCCGAATCCAAATTATCCAACAAATTTTGATAATAATTTTTATCCTGTCGTTTTTGGTTCAACATTTTTTGGACCTGTGCAATGGCACAAGCGTAATCCGTACAACTTTGCGCCCGAAGCTCAGCAGGCAGTACCGCCAAAACGCAACTCATCCAAAGAACCCAAAAAGGTTTCATGCAATATCGTTTTTAAATAGGTTGAACAATCCAAACAAGCCACAAATTACAAAAAAAATCCCGATTCAAAAGCGCAAAGCATCCAAAAGATTCAAAATAAAAGGAATGCTCTTTTATTTCATTGAAAAAAGCATTCCTTACACATGTATTTTTGTTTTAAGTTTAAATCAATTAAAAACAATCATTTATGAGTTTAAAAAATATTGTTTTGAAAACGGCGCAAAACGTTGACAAATTAACCAATTCAAGTTATTTTTGCAGCGCGTTGAAAAGAAATTGTAGTTTAAGGTTGTGTTTTGATGGTAGCGAATGTTTGTTTTTGGGATTGAAACCAAACACACGCTGACTTAGAATTGTTGTAAAATGCATTTTGGTAAAATAAAATACTGAAAAAAATGGAATTTAAAATAATTCTTTGCATAACGGCTTTGTTTTAAAATAAATTCAGTTTTGTACAAACAGACCCAAATAGTTAAAATGTGATAATATTGGATTATATTTGTGTTCGGATGAGGAAACCTTTTTTTATCATTAAAAAAAATCAATACGATGTACCTTGCCCCTTTGAATTACGACCGCTTTTTTAAGCGTGTGTTCGCACACGACCACATTGCTAAACGTTTTTTAGAAGATTTTCTTCAAGTGGAAATCGAAGATTTTCAAAGATTGCCCGAAGAAAATCGCGTTACGGATGATGCCGCAAAAGTGATTTTTGATTATCGCTGCAAAATCAAAGGTCAATATATCACGATTGATATGCAACAATGGTATAAAACCGATATTGTGCGACGGTTTTATCTGTATCACGCCGTCAGTAGCGTGTTACAATTGGAGACGATGAAAAGTAAAACCTTTTCGTTGAAGTCGGGTTTCAAAATTACAACCAAAGATTATCACGGTTTAGCACCCGTTCTGACCTTGATTTGGATGGTGGATGACATTTTGCGTTTCAAAAAGAAAAATTATGTCGTTTATAAGCTCTTGCCCGAAGATGTAGAAGCGTTTGTAAACGATGATGTGATTTGGGATGTCAAAACTTGGAACAAAGAAAAAATAAAATCTTTGTTAGGCCAACGAAAACAAATTTTGAAAATGATGCAAAATGATCAAAAAGGTTTGGATTTTTTAGGACAAAACAAATTATACTTCTTATTTCAACACAACATTGTCCAAAGTGATGAGATTAAACCTTATAAACGATGGTTCGATTTTGCAGAACGCACTCGGGATGAAAATAATACCGAAGCCGATTTTGAGAGTTATGCGTCGGATCCGATTTTTGCAGACATCATTCGGATTATCAATCGTCAAAAATTGACTGAAGATGATTTGAATTATATCGCCTCTGAAACCAAAGATGAAGAACAAATGCAACGGTTTGTGGAAGTTGAACAAGCGAAAGGACGGGAAGAAGGAATTAAAGAGGGAATCAAGGAAGGGCGAGAGCGCGAACGAATTGAGCTGGTGCAAAAAATGAAAAAAATTGGTGTTTCTAATGAAATCATTGCCCAAACCACAGGTTTGACTGTGGCTGAAATTGAGGAGATCTAATATAATTTGTTTCATTTAGACAGAAATTGTCTGAATTGCTACGAATTGTTATACCGATTCATGGAAATTCAGGCAATTTGTGTCCCTCCGTCCCTAATTCAAAACGTTTCTAATTGTTTTTTCAAACGCAATGATTCATCTCGCAATTGCGCCGCCGTGATGAAATCCAATGTTTTCGCAGCTTCCCGCATCTTTTTCTCGACTGCCGAAATCTGCTTTTTCAAATCCGCCTTACTCGAATACGCGACTTCGGTTTCTGCGGCTATACTATAGGATGTAATTTCTTCCGCATCATATTTCCGACCCCGAATATCTAAAATGGAACTTTGCGCAATGATTTCTTCCCGACTCCGCGTCACCGTTCGCGGCGTAACTCCATGAGTATCATTGTATTGCATCTGAATTACGCGCCGACGCAACGTTTCATCTATCGTCCGTTGCATCGAATTCGTTATTTTATCGGCGTAAAAAATCACCAATCCATCCACATTCCGCGCCGCACGACCTGCCGTTTGCGTCAACGAACGTTGATTCCGCAAAAAACCTTCTTTATCCGCATCCAAAATCGCAACTAACGAAACTTCAGGCAAATCTAACCCTTCTCGCAATAAATTCACGCCCACCAATACATCAAATTCACCTAATTGCAAGTCACGCAAAATCTCAACCCGTTCCATCGTGTCCACTTCTGAGTGAATATAGCGAACTTTTATACTCAATTTTTGAAAATATTTGGTCAATTCTTCGGTCATGCGTTTGGTCAAAGTGGTCACTAAAACACGCTGATTCAATTCAGTACGCTTTTTAATTTCTTCTAATAAGTCATCAATTTGATTCAAACTCGGTCGAACCGAAATCGGCGGGTCTAACAACCCTGTTGGACGAACTAATTGTTCGACAATCACGCCACCTGTTTTTTCAAGTTCATAATCACTGGGTGTTGCGCTCACGTAAATATGTTGTTGGATGATGGATTCAAACTCGTCGAACCGCAACGGGCGATTGTCCATCGCACTCGGCAACCGAAATCCATAACCAATCAACATTTGTTTTCGAGCGCGGTCGCCGCCCCACATCCCGCGCAATTGTGGAATCGTGGCATGACTTTCATCTATAAACAAAATAAAATCCGATGGAAAATAATCTAACAAACAAAATGGACGTGTTCCACCTTCCCGACCGTCAAAAAAACGGGAATAATTTTCCACACCCGAACAATAACCCAATTCTTTAATCATTTCGAGGTCAAAATCAGTGCGTTCTTGAATGCGAGACGCTTCAATTTCTTTGCCTTCTCGTTTGAAATATTTCACTTGTTCAAACAATTCGTCTTGAATATCACTGATAATATCATGGATTTTGCCTTTTGGCGGAATATAAAGATTTGCGGGAAAGATGGCAGCCGCTTCTAAATCATCGGTTTTGCGTCCCGATTCAGGGTCAAAACCGTGAATGGATTCAATTTCATCCCCAAAAAAAACCACCCGATAACCCGAATCTGCATAAGCAGGAAAAATATCAACGGTATCGCCCGTTACTCGAAATTCGCCGCGTGTGGGTTGCAATTCGGTTCGAGAATAAAGGCTTTCCACTAAGTTATATAAAAAACTGTTACGTGTAATCGTCTGTCCCACACGTAAATGGATAATTCCACTTTTATAATCCGTCGGATTGCCCATCCCGTAAATGCACGACACAGATGCCACAACAATAATATCGCGCCGCCCTGAAAGAATACTTGCCGTCGTCCGAAGCCGCAATTTATCAATTTCTTCATTGATGAGCATATCTTTTTCGATATACGTGTCAGTCGTCGGCATATACGCTTCAGGTTGATAGAAATCGTAATAGGAAACAAAATATTCTACAGCATTATCGGGAAAAAATTGTCGAAATTCGGAATATAATTGGGCAGTCAAGGTCTTGTTATGCGTCAAAATCAAGGTTGGACGATTCATTTTGGCAATCACATTCGCCATCGTGAACGTTTTGCCCGAACCCGTTACGCCTAACAGACATTGTGTCGGTTCGCCATTCTCCAAACCTTCACATAATTGTTCAATGGCTTGAGGTTGGTCGCCCGTCGGTTGATAGTTGGATATTAATTTAAACATATTATTTTAAATAGTTTATTTATAATCG
>JBEEMZ010000156.1:0-11914 GCA_041192405.1 Bacteroidota bacterium
ACCATTCAAAATCGTTCCGCAATCTACTGAAACCACATCGCCATCCCGAAATTCGTAATTTGACGGAATGCCGTGAACGACTTGTTCGTTGATGGAAATGCACAACGTATCAGGAAAATCTCTATATCCTTTGAACGCAGGCACTGCGCCATGATCGCGGATAAGCATCTCGGCGGCAGTGTCCAATTGCCGTCCCGTCATACCAGGTTTAAGGGTGCTGCCGACTTGCGCCAACACTTTACACACAAGCAAACAGCTTTCACGGAGTAATTCAATCTCCGCGTCTGTTTTGAAATACATATTTTTCTTTGCGTCGCCAGCTTTAAACATTTCTACTGTAATTAGGTAAAATCTATGTAAAAGATTTCTATTTATAACTTATTGATAATTCAAATCTTCAGGTTTGGTAGCCGTAACTGCTTCAAAATCAGGTACTTGTTCTAAATCATTTAAAAATTTTATATCTTCTGAAAGAGCCATTTTCCTATCAGACATTAACACCGCAGGAATATGATTTCGATCTTTGGCATTGGATTGCATCCTTTTTATCACTTTTTTAGTAAAATGCTTTGTTTGAAAAGCTTCAATTTGTTTTTTATCGAACCGAATTAAACGATTTTGTTTGGTAAAAAGGTCAATAATTTGAACAATATTTGTTTTAGAATTAGCATTGCGGTTCGATTCAATATATTCTTTCAATAAAAAAGGCGAAATTACTAAATAAGCATCAGTTTCTTCATTTTTTTGGTGCATCATTAACCATTCTATCAATTTTTTATACTCATCAAGCGTCGGATTACTTAAATAACGGCTTGCAATATTATTGTCAATAAATATATCTTTTTTCATTCGTTGAAAGAATTTAAAGCTATATTCATTACATCCATCGAATACGTTTCAAAAAACGTAGGTGGAGCATTTTGAATCGCGCCCGTTTTGGTAAAATCTATGTCATATAAATTTTTACATCCGATTTTTTCAACTCACCTTTGACAATTGCCAAGCGAATTCTATTTAAAAAATATTCACTGTGTGTTTCAATAATATAATTTTTATCAGTTGTATTTACTTGATTTACAATATATTGCCCAAATTTAGATTGCACAGATGGATGTAAATGAATTTCGGGTTCTGCTAAAAAAAGGGTTGAGTCATCTGGCAATTGCAAATCAGCTATAATTATTGGTAAAAATTGACTCACTCCAAAACCAACATTACTGAGCGATGTCAAAGCGATACTATTCGTTGGTCTCACTAACATTTCAAATCTACCACCACTTGCTCGTTTGATTTCTATCGCTTCAAATAAATCCATTTCGTTCATTACTTCTACTAATGTCTTGATTTTAACATCCGACAATTTCTCCCATTTTATAATTTGGTCAATAAAACCTTCACCACCAATACCAATCTTCAAATTTCTTTTATTTCTTGCTAAATAAGTTCGAGCAGGTGGTTGCCTAAATGGGCTAATATAATTCATTTTCTCATAAAAAATTTTCCAAAAACTATCGTCAAGATAAGGCAAAATATCATTAAAAAAATATATAACTTCTTTATTTTCAATAGGATAACTATTAATTTCTGAACAAAGTTTGTAAAAATTATCGAAAGTACTCAATAGCTTTAATTGATGTTCAGAATACTCACCTTTCATACTAAATTTGTTTAAATATCCTTCCCCTTTCAAAAAATTATAAACATGCTTGGCTTCACCTAATTCAGATCGTATAAATAAAAAACTATATATTTCTTTATCTGTTTTTTCAATTTTTATATTTGGATTATCATTCGTAGTTAGAGTCATTATCTGCAATGTTGGTAAAAAATATCTTAAATCTTTTGACCAACTTGTTTTTAAAATACGATCATCAAATTTAAAACTTAATTTGAAAGGATTTGCATTGCTATTATATGTAATCTCTTCAAAATCACCCATCTCTACATATTCTCCATTAGAAGAAAAATTTGTTGGAAACCCATCTGATTGTATAGCACTCAATATCGCCTGCATAACAGTGCTTTTACCACTACTATTTGCCCCCGTGAGAATTGTTATTCGAGCAAAATCAAATGTTTTTTCCGTTTTAAAACATTTAAAATTTTCTAATTTTAATTGTTCGATTTTCATATTTTATAAGTAACTTATTGATAATAAACAATTTATATATTATGGATTCAATTGCAATACATGTTCAAGATGCGATTTTAACGATTCCTCATTTGGTAAATAAAGTTTATATTTGGTTTCATCTGACAAATCATTCATTTGATGCGACCTATATTCCACTGCAAATTTACCATTTTGTATCGTAATGAACATTCCAATTGGCAGATTATCTCCATTTCGATTTTCATGATTTTCAAAATAATCCAAATACGCATTCACATCCATCTCCCGATTCACATAAGTCAACACAAAACATTTTAAAATGCGGTGGTAAAAAAGCAAGTCAATATAATGTGTGCGGTGTGCGACTTGAATTCGATGCTTCTGCCCGACCAATGTAAAACCTTTATCTTCATTGAGCAGCGCATACATTAAATTTTTAAGCAAATTATTTTTCATTGATAATCAATATTTTAATATGGGACACGAATTGGACGAATTTTCACAAACGGTCATCATTTGTGAAAATTCGTCCAATTGTTTTTTTTGCCAATCCAATCAATTCACTTTGAAATTAACAGGCATCGTAAATCGCACTGCCACAGGTTTATATTGTTGAGTATCAGGTTTCCACGTCGGCATCGCTTCAATAACCCGCAACGTTTCTGCCTTTATCGCATCATAACAAGCTTCTTGTATTTCTTTTTCCAATTTTTTACGTTTTTTATAGTTTCGTCACAATGATAATCCCAGTTGACCAATTCATAACAGTTAAACGAATATCATTACGTGTATGTAAATGATTTACAAGTCTTTCGACATTTTGTTCATGACCTGCGGGCCAGTTTGGTTGAGTGCGCATATCGTCTATGATGTAGAAACCGCCCGTTTTCAATAAAGCCAATGTTTCTTCCAACATTTCGTATTTGCCTGGCCATGCATCCGCAAAAATCAAATCAAACTTTTTGTCTTGATTATTTTTTATCCAAAGATTCGCATCCTCACAAATCAATTGCAATCTTGCATCATCGCCAAAATGCGCTCGCGCAATCGAAATATACGTTTCAGAATTATCAATCGAAATTACAACAGATTGATTATCAATGGCTTCCATCATCCATGCAAGCGAAAGTCCAGTGCCTGTACCCAATTCTAAAAAACTACCATTTGGTTTAGACGCAATAAGCGTGCGCAATAAACTCCCCGTTTGCAAATCCGAAGGCATTGAAAAGGCAATCTCAGCCGATGCTTTTTGAATACTAATATATTGATTAGGCAATATTATTTGGTTATCATCCATTATTTTTAATTTTTATTTTGAATCAATCATTTGTAATTAAAATTTTTGTTGTATTTTAGGAATAAAGTTAGCTATTTTCTGATTCGCTGCAAAATACGGTTTTTTATCTATCTAAAAGGTCGGCGAGATTGCATTTTCATCATTCCAAATTGAATTTTACAAAAAAAAAATAATTTAATTTTTCGATTCTAAATAAAAATGTATCTTTGCGGTCGTTTTCGCGCCCGCACACGGGACAAGAACGTTTTGAAAAACAATTCGTTGATAATCAATTCATTAACGTGAATTGAACCATCAAAAAGATTACAATGAATGTTTTAGCACCGTTTAATATCCCCATTTTGGGGCTTAGAAAAGGCGTTCGTCCGTTCGATTTCGAGATAGATGATGCTTTTTTTGCAGCGTTTGAAGATTCACCGATTCAATCAGGCTCGTTCAAAGTGCATTTGGATTTTGACAAAAAAGACAATTTGTTTGAATTAACCTTTCATTTAAAAGGTTCTGTGGCAACAGAATGCGACCGTTGTTTGGCAAATATCCGTCTGCCTTACGAAGATACGCAAATGTTGACGGTCAAAATCGCGCACGAGACACAGGAGGAAGAAGCGGATATCATTTGGCTCACGCCTGATACGCCGAAGTTAAATGTTGCAAGATTTATATATGAATATATCTGTCTTGCAATGCCTTATAACAAAGTTTACGATTGTGATAAGGAAAAGACACCGCCTTGCGACCAAATAGTTTTGAAAAATTTAGGTGGTTTTGCGGAAGATGTAGTCAATAATCCTGTACCTGAAGAGGAGGACGATATTGAAAACAATCCGTTCAAAGATTTGAAAGATTTCTTTAATAAAAATTAAATTGAATATAAAATGCCGAATCCACGAAATAGACATTCGAGAATGCGCAAGCGTCAACGTCGGACGCATGATAACTTGGCGTTACCAACTTTGAGCACTTGTCAGACGACAGGTGAAGTGCATTTGCGCCACCACGCGTATCAGCACGAAGGCAACCTTTATTATAAAGGTGTCATGGTTGCAAAAGGCAAGGTCAAGGCGGAAGCTGCCAAAGATTCTTCTGCAGATGAAGAATAATTTGATTTCGGATTGCGGAATGTGGATTGCGGAATGAAGGCATTAAGGTTACTTAAAACCTTGATAATCAATTCATTCCGAAATTTATTCCGAAATCCGAAGTCCACATTCTCAACGTTCATTAGCTCCTGCAAATTCAGGGGCTTTTTGTGTTTATCTCTTTGCAAATACATAGGTATATGGAACGTGGCATTTTAAGCATTGAGAACCTATGTCTCCTATGTGTTTGCATCGTTACAAATCATAAAAATATGTCAACTAAAACAAAAAAAATTATCGAAACGCCCAATGCGCCTGCACCAATTGGACCCTATAGTCAAGCGGTTCAATTTGGAAACTTATTGTTTGTCTCAGGGCAAGTGGCGATTAATCCCGAAACGCAAGCTATCGTAACGTCAGGTGTGCATGATGAAGCGGTTCAAGTAATGAAAAATCTGAATGCCGTGTTGATTGCGGCGGGTTATACGATGGAAAATGTGTTGAAAACAACTATTTTTTTATCAGATATGAATGATTTTGCAACTGTTAATGCCGTTTATGGCACATATTTCACGGATCATTTCCCTGCACGCGAAACGGTTGCCGTAAAAACATTGCCAAAATCGGTTAATGTTGAAATTTCCGTTATCGCGGGTAAGTAAAAAAATACCGAATCAAGGGTTTAAAACCCTTGATTCGGTTACTATATGATTTAAAATCAGAACAATACATTTATGAAAAAAGTCTTATCTTGTATTCAACCGACAGGCGATTTGCATCTTGGCAATTATTTTGGAGCTGTCCAAAATTGGGTTCGGTTGCAATCGCAATATCAATGTATTTACGGCGTGGTGGATAATCACTCGATGACAATGCCGTATCAAGCAGCCAAATTGCGTGAAAATACTTGGAAAATGGTGTTTCAATTATTGGCTTGCGGCATTGAACCAAACAATTTGTTTGTACAATCATTGATTCCAGAACATACCGAATTGTCATGGATATTGTCGTGCGTCTGTTCGTATGGCGAATTGAGCCGCATGACGCAATTCAAGGATAAGGCAGACCAACTCAAAACAGGCGATAAAGAAGCTGCCATATCATCAGGATTATTTATGTATCCTGTGTTGCAGGCGGCGGATATTCTGATTTATCGGGCAGATTTTGTACCCGTTGGCAAAGACCAAGAACAACATTTGGAATTGAGCCGCAACATTGCTGCTCGGTTTAACAATCAATTTGCCAAAGAATATTTCGTACATCCCGCGCCTTTGTTTACAGAAATTCCGAAATTGTTGTCCCCCGCAGACCCAACCAAAAAAATGAGTAAAAGTTTGGGCGAGAAACATTACATTAATTTGTTTGGTGATGCGGACAGAATTCGCAAACAAATTCGTTCAGCAGTGACGGATACAGGTTTGGAAACGGTCAGTTCGGAAATGAGTGCGGGCGTTAAAAATTTGTTTGAATTGTTGAAAGCATCTGGTAAACAAGATGCACACGCAGCCTTAAAAACCGATTATGACACAGGAAGTTTGAAATATAAAGATTTGAAAGAAACGGTTGCGGAAGCATTAGTAGAATTGACGCAACCTTTTAAAACAAAATTAGCAGAATTGAACGCCGATAAGAAAAATGTAAAAGCACAAATTGTTGAATCTTCTGCACAAATTCGCAAAATGGCGCAGCAGACTATGCAAGAAGTGCGGGAAATTACAGGGTTACTGCCGTTGAAAATTGCAAACATATAGGAATATAGGAACATATAGGGGCATTCATTAAAAAAGCAACTTACTAACGAATGCCCTTATGTCGCCTACGTACCTAACACGGGCGCAACGGCGAATGGTGAATTTAAAACCATTGATAATCAATCATTTACACCTAATAGTGAACAAAGGAATCTCTATTTTCCAGCGCGCTCCATTAGTTTAGGTGTGCAAATTAGGTTTTAGACTTATGTTGAATTAAGGGCAGAGAAAATTAAAACAAATATGAATTCTTTAAGTTATTAAAATTCTTTCGTTTCTAATTCAGAATAAAATTTTTAAAAATAAATTATTTCATCTATTTTTGAGCGTTTTTTAACTAAAATACAATAAAATGTTTAGTTTTTGGGAAAGAGAAAGTTTAATTCGCTCAACGGATATTGGAATCATTGGAAGCGGTATTGTTGGTTTGAGTGCCGCGCTGACCTTGCGAGAATTGTATCCACACCTTTCAGTCACCGTTTTGGAACGCGGTTTTTTGCCGCAAGGCGCGAGTACGCGCAATGCAGGTTTTGCAACATTTGGTTCCATGACTGAAATTATAGATGATTTAAAAAATCAATCTGAATCCACTGTTTTTGAATTAGTGGAACGCCGATTTAGAGGTTTGTGCCGCTTGCGCGAACGGATAGGAGATAAAAATTTGCAATATGAACCACTTGGTGGACATGAAATTTTCAGAGATTTGGATGCCGCTATTTTTGAAAATTGTGTGGATAAAATGCATTATTTCAATGGGTTAATAAAAAACATAACTGGTTTAGATAATACTTATCAAGTTTATAATCAATTTTTTAAGTTTAAAAATGTTCATCGAATCATTAAAAATGTAGCGGAAGGACAGTTACACACGGGTAAAATGATTGCTGCTTTGCAAGCAAAGGCGCAGCGTGCAAAAGTACAATTATTATATGGCGTGAACATTGAACAAATGGAAGATAACGGTAATATGGTTGAATTATACGATGCAAATGGTTATCATTTCAATTTTCCAAAAGTGATTGTTGCGACAAATGGTTTTGCACAACGATTGTTACCTAATTTGCCTGTCGTACCTGCGCGCAACCAAGTTTTGATTACAAAACCATTTGCTAAAATACCTTTTCGCGGCAATTTCCAATTGGATAGAGGTTATTTTTATTTTCGGCATGTGGGCAAGCGTATTTTATTGGGCGGCGGCAGAAATTTAGATTTAGAACGAGAGTCAACAGATGTTTTTGCGCCAAATGATTTGATTATCAATGCTTTAAATGAATTACTAAAAAATATTATTTTGCCCAATCAACCATTTGAAATTGAACAACAATGGTCGGGTATTTTAGGACTTGCGCCAAAAGGCATCTCAAAAAAGCCAATTATTAAAAAAATATCGCCTAACGTAACTGTTTCGGTACGCATGGGCGGTATGGGCGTTGCGATTGGGAGTTTAGTAGGCGAAGATGCGGCAAAATTAGCGATTTCTTAAAGTTGAAAAAATTCTAATAATTAATTGATAATTAATTGATAATCAATTGATTATCTGACTTTTGAGTTTAGAACCGCAATTTCCGCTTTGGAAAATGCTTGAAATAGGATGCGTATGATTTCAAGCATTTTAAAGAACTTTTCAGTTGAAAAGCACCCATTTTAACTGAAAAGGTTCTTTTTATCCTTCAAATCAGACGCATCCTATTTTCCAAAGCGGAAATTGCTAAGTTTAGAAATCGTAGCCAATCGAAAAATGCCAAATAGGATTTTGAATTTTCCGAGTTTCAATGCCCCATGCTCTGTCAACTCGCACCATATACCCAAAAAGCAAAAATCTTCCACCAACGCCGTAACCTGCAACTAATGGATCTTTGAAATAATTGACTGTCACAATTATCGGTGGTTCGCCAGGAGCCACCACAATCGTATTCAACGGATTGTCCTTGCGGAAAGGCGATGCGCCATGCCAAGCTGTGCCCACATCAAAAAAGCCAACTAATTGCAAATTACGCCAAAATGAATTCATTGGACGATTAAAAATATAACGCATTATTGGAATACGTAATTCACTGTTTATCAGAGCATAAGAATTACCATTCCGAATATTTGAACTAAAACCGCGCAAATTTGCGGCTGCTACTTGATACGCATATTCGCCTTTTGGAGTTGCAACACTTGTCCCAAAACCTTGAAATAACGAATTATCCGTGCCGCCCAAATAGTTTAAAATCTTTTCAGAGCCAATTGAAGTCGCGCCTGCCGCCCGAATCGCAAAAATAGAATGTCGGTCTAAACGCGCATAATGTCGTGCGTCAAAGCCAAAAACCGTCATAAAACCTTTGTTTACATTGAATTGTAGTTTATCAACAAAATCAATTTGTAATTTTTTGATTACTTCGGCAGTGATTTTATAACGAGTGCCATTCTTAATATTCACGCCTGCATCCAAAGTATTGTCAAAAACGTATTCCAATTTGATTCCAAAACGTTGTTCGGTAATCGAAGGCGTGCGCAAAGTCGTCGAATCGGTCGCTAACGGCGTGTATCTATCGAAGCGAAGCGTCCCCGATGCCCGTAATGAAGTGAAAATATCCAACGGATACCGAATTTCCATCTGCCCTAAAGACACCGATTCACGAGATTTGCTCGCGTCCGCAATATTGTTGCCCCCAAATGAATATCGAGTTGATTTGTGATAAAGCGCGTAACGCTTATCTAATTGATGCTTTTTGTCGTCAAAAAGCAAATAATATTCTGCACCATTGAAAGAAGTCGGAATTCTTATGCCCCCTTCCAATTGATAATCTTCCAACAAATCTTTAAAATTAGCTTTCATTAATAAACCCATTGGCTGTGTCGTAAAACCTTCGGGCGAACCTGAAAAGCTATTTAATCCACCAAATAACGGACTATTATCCATTGTAGTCGTCAAAAAATCGTTTCTAAACTTCAAACGGTATGGTGTAATACGACTTTGGCGAAATAAAATTTTCTTTTCTGGTTCAGTCAATGTCACAGATTCGCCATTTCTTGAAATGGCAGTAGGCTCTGTTGACCAAACTTTTTTCTCCCTTGAAGGAGCCCCCGTTCTAATTTCTGTTACCGTAACTGCCTCATCCTTAATGACTTGTACGGTTTTGGGCGTTTCAGTATGGTCAAATTCTGTTTGAAATGAATAATTATCTATATCCAATTTTACAGAATCTTTTTTAGGCGATTCTGCCGTTTTCGACGCTTTGATGGGTTTATTTTGAGGTGGTTCAGGTATTGTTGTTTCAACTTTTTGTTGACTTGGTGTCGTTGTTTTCGGATTTTGCCCCTTCATTTTTTGCACCATTTTCCACTGTTCTGTGAATATTGGAGTCATTGTAGTATCGGTTTGTATAGGCAAAATACGAATATGTGGTATTTGTGCTTTGTAAAATAATTCAGCTACTTTATTTACACGCGGTGCAGTGCTTTGTAACACTAAATTGCGATCCACATTAGAATTATTTTTCACAATCGCAATCGTCTTATAAATATCTTTTAAGATAATTGAATCCACTTTACTCGTGTCCATAATCATCATAACTGAATCAATTACAATAGCATAAACATTTTTTAATGAATCATATTTCATATTTTTATCGCCTTGTGCTAATGCAATCGGTTCACCATTTTTCAAATAAAAAGTCACTTTCGTATAATCAAATACGTCTTCCAAATGTCCAATTTGCCGATTTGCAATGCCGCTTTCATCACTCAAATAGGAGAAAAAGAAGGTATCTATTGCAGCAGGTTGCGATTCATTCACATGAGGCGTATTCGTAATACGCACAAGATTTTTGGACGTATCTTCTAAATTCTTATAAAAAATATCGTAATGTGCTACGGGCAAAACGGAATCTAACTTATTGGTTTCCAAACGATTCACAGTTCGATTAGACACAAAAAGAATTCCTTTTTTATTTCGAATGTTCACGAAAACAGGTTCTGCATCATCCCATAAATCATTTGTAATGCGGCGATATTGCCGATTCACCGTATTATAAGTATAAATATCTGAAAAACCGCGCATCGTTGCCGCAATCACCATTTCTCGCGGATTCATGTAATCAATACTGTTAATACGTTGAAACTCTCTAACAAATTCTTCTGTAGTTTTTGAGCTTTTTTCAAAATTATAATCTGTTAAATACACAATATCCCGTTTTTCATGCACGATTGCAAGGCGTTGATTATCGGGATTCCAAGCAACTAAGGGATAATTATAATCCGCCGCTTGAAATGGATTGCGCCCGCCGCCACTGAAAATCATCGTTCGTTTGCCCGTCGCAACTTCTTGAATGTAAACTTTAAATTTGCCAATTTCGTTTGTAACATAACACACACGCTTGCCGTCGGGACTGATTTTAAGATTTGTCAGGGGCAATTTGCGTTTATTTTTAAATTTCAACTCGCTTGCAACGCTCGGAATCACTTCATTTTCATACCTTTTTCTGAAATACTCCATGCACGAAAGCGCAATGCCTTCGTAACTGCCGCCCAAAACATATTGAAATCCTTCCTCCAAACTCCGATTGATGCGCGTCAAATATAATAAATTACTTACATTTGATTTACCAAATTGTTGTGCAATGTAGTTCCAAAACGCGTGTCCCGCAAGGCGCGGTTCCGATTCTGCAAAGCGATTGAAGTTTTTATATCTTTTGTTTTGAAATATATCGCGCATTTGATTGTCCAAATCACTATTCCATTCCTCGCCGATGTAGGCGACCAAACCTTGTTTATACCATTCAGGCAGATTCAACAACACCGCATTTTGAACAATTTCTTGCAAACTCGACCCAAATAACATTGCATTCAAAAAAACAGTTGCGACACCTTCGCGTACCTGTTTGCGCAAGTTTTGATGATTGCCATCGAAATAAACGAAAATCTTTTCGCCCACGACTTTGACTTGTCCTTGCGTCGTTATAAAGGTTTCATCTGAACCAATATTACTTTGTTTCAAATCTGTAACATCCACATATACAATGATTTCGGGCTTAAAACTCAACCGATGTTCCAAGATTTTTTGAATTTCTTCAAAATCCAATTCAGCCATCATTGCCGCTGCTTGACCAATCATTCTACCTTCCCCATACCAATAGGTGGTGAAATTCTCACTTTCATGCTGCGACCATTCATCAAAATTTGCTCCCAAGGGATGTGCTAAGGCTTGGTTATAATGCGTGTAATTGGCATCATCATAATGGCTATACGTATAGGGGCGAGCAGAATTGAATTCTACTTGATAATCCAAATTGTCAATCCCTAAAACATCAATATACTTCAATCCTGCTTGAATGCCATACTTGTTTGCCCAAAAACCTGAGCTTTTAAAAAATTCTTTTGAGTTAAAAAAATCAGCCTTCATTGGAGAATTTCCACTTCCTCTAAAAATGGCCACAAATAGGCGTATAAAATATTATCAAAACGATTTTTTTCTTTCTCTAGAGTTTGGTGTTGCTTATTCCCGTGCACGGGGAAACTTATGACGTCTTGGTGTAAGTTCCGCCAGTACCATTTGCAGTTTCGGTGATGGCACCGTTCCAGAAAATGAGTACCTTTGTTCCACCAGTGTTGAAGGCGTTGTCATTCTCGGAACTAATGACGTTCCAAGCAGAACCGTTGTATGCAGCTACATCGCAACCAGAGATGGTGA
>JBEEMZ010000157.1:0-11066 GCA_041192405.1 Bacteroidota bacterium
GATTTTCCCGCAGATTCTCGCGGATTTTCTTTTTGAGTCTCTATTCTGCGAAATCTGCGGGAAAAAAACATATTACAACTTTAATAACTCAGTAGTGTAGAAAAAAATATTATGGAAATGGAATCAAAATGCTACTTTATTTCAAAATAAGTGTCGTTTTGCATTCTTGTTTTTAGAACAATGGAAAATAGCAGCACCTTTTTACGCAGATTTTGCTATTTTCAAATGATGCACCAACAAATTTTTGATAAAAACCGCACCAATAGCATTAAAATGCAAATTATCAAAAGTCAATAAATGTTTATGTGATTGAGTAATTTTATCCCAATCTCAACCGAATAAAATATGTAAATAAGCAGCACGAATGATATAATCATCTGTTCTATCAAAAGGAATCGCCGATTTCGCTTGATGTTTTTCCAAATACGCTAATTGACTTTCATACACAGGCAAATACGCAACACCTGTTTCTTGAACTATTTTTTGAACAATTTGATTGTAAGTTGCGACGGTTTTAGCAACAGAGTGTGTCAACTCTTCCCCTATCATGGCAATAGACATCAACGAAATAGAAGCATTTGTTTCTTTTTGTAAACGAGTGACCATCAGCTGATAGCCTATTATTAAGCCAATTGCAATTACTAAAACACTGATAATCAAATACATACGATTATTTTTTGATTTTAATGAATAATTATTTGCTTAAAAAATCTTCAGATAAGTCGCGCCACAAGGTGTGATAATGATAAATTCCACCATCTCGATTGGTAAATTCAATGATAAAGTTATCGGTTTTGATTGAATAATAATGCAAATCATTCGCATTATGGGTGCCTTGCCATGTAAAAATCAACTTGTTTTTATGTGCCAAAATGCGTTTCATTTTCTCTTTTGCCAAAATCGGATTCAAATTTCCAACCCACGCCCGCAAGATATTTTCAACTAAAAGTTGTTGTTTGGGAGTCATTTCTGTATAAAAAACGCCTTTTTTGTCTTTCAAATGCGCTTCATTGCCGATTTGGGTCATGACATCAGCATCTTTTGGATGCTCCCGAATCGTCGCTTTTTGTTTTAAATCAACACTCAAATCGTTGAATAATTGGTTGCCAAAATCATTTTCTTCAAACATCAAGTGATAACCTGAATACGCACCTGTCGTTACAAGCGCAGGATTAATGCCAACAAACATCGGCGTACAGGTTACACCTTTTGGCGAATAAGTGAAATTCAACGAAATATGATGTCCTTCAAACTTCCAAGACCAAATTTTATTCGGTTCGGGCGTTCCAAAAATCGTAAACCAATAATTTTGGTTGCCATACCGATTCGCATTAGAACGGGCTGCTTGCGTCAATCGCTCATGTATTGCTTCATCGTATTGAATGATGAACAAGAATTTCTGATAACCTTGCGCACTTAAAACAGTTCGCAAAAGATTATGAATTATAATCCGTTGAGAATCAGCCAAATCTTTCATTTGAATGCCTTTGCGAACCACTTGTTCATAAGGCAAATTAGACCATTTCATTCTGGAAGTATCTTCAAAAGGCAGATTAATCAACGGTTTTTGAGCCGAATTAACGGTTTTCAAAAAAGCATTGGCGGCATTCAAAGAAGCGTTTTGGTCAAAATGAATTTGACAAAAAATACTTTGAATGCTGTTTAGGATTAAGAAAAATGTAACTATTATTTTTTTCATTTTGATAAATTAATGAACTGTATTCTTGCAAAGAAAAGCAAAAATACAATAAAGCATTGAGATTGATATAATCATATCATTATTTCGGGTCAATTGACATTGAAAAAGCCAGTTTAGAGTTTTCATTCTCTGAACTGTTTTTTTCAATTTTTGCCCCGAGTTGCACCAATTGTTTGTGAAAATTGGTGCAACTCGGGGCAAAAATTAGTAGGTAGCAATTTGAATTATTTATTATTGCGCTTTTCAAACAATTCTATCATTTTTTGTTCCACTGCTTTTTCATCGCCCGTGATAATCGCAATAATTTTACCTTGCGGGTCTAAAAAAACTTTGGTCGGCAACGCTTGAATCCCTAATAAAGTCGTCATTTTTTTAGCCCGATCTTTTTCGTCATCAAAGACATTCACCCAAGTAAGACTATCTTCTCGAATTGCCTTTTTCCATTCAATCCGTTTATCCTCGCTCGCAATCGCCAAAATTTCAAATGCAACACCTGCATTTTTATACTTTTTGTATAATTCCAACATACGCGGATGCGATTTCCGACAAGGACCGCACCAACTACCCCAAAAATCTAAAATTACGTGCCTTCCACGATAATCGCTCAAACGAACGGTTTGTCCAGCCGTGTCATTGCGTGCAAAATCTTGAACAAGCGTTCCAGGTCGGGTTTTCTTTTTCATTTCAATGACTTTCGCTAAATCACGACCATAAGTTGTACCCGTTTGTACCTTCGCATCCAATTCATCATAATATCGAATCAATGTATCTACTGGCAACAGAGAACTAACACTATTCAATTCATACACACTAATCAATGATTTAGGGTTTTCCCGAATGAAAAACAACAATTTTTGTTTTAAAACATTGCGCAAAGAATCTAAAGGTTTCTCCAATGCAGAAATATCTCCTTTAACCGCCCGCGCTTCCCGAAATCGCGTCATCAACGGATCCAGTTCGACTTCGACAGGCGCAACTAATTCGCGTAATTTGTCCCAATCCGTGACATGAGCATTGCCTTTAGCTCGCGCTTTGACAATTTCACTCCCATTCACAGTCCCTTCGACTTCGACCACATCGCCCGATGACACAAAAAGTTCATAACCTTTGGGCGGCAAAGCGGTTTTAGCAGGACGCGTCCAACCTTCTTTGCGCACACTGAGTCTAAAAAAGGTCGGCAGTGGCGTATTTAATTTGCCTTTGATTTCAAAAGTATCATCTTTGGCTTGAGTCGAGTCGGTGAAAGCCCCTTGCGGGAGCGTTTTATCCATGTAAAACCATATCACCTTGCCGTTTCCGAGTCCGTCCAATTTGCCACGAATTGTAAAAGGCAATTCTTTGGCAACTTCTTGTGCAAGCACATTGTTAGCAAAAGGGAGGCTCAAGAGGGCGATAAGACAATTTGTTTTCATCATCATGTAACGTTTATTTTAAATGAACTACAAAAATACAGTTTTGCATGAAATCTGTACCTTTTTTGGGTGAAAAAAACAGGCAAACCGTTTTAGAAACGACTTGCCTTGTGCTTATGGTACAATTGAAGGATTGATTTTCAACAATTTTAAGAAAATTTTAACTCAAATTTTTATATTTAGACACGTATTGCACGAATTGGCACAGATTTGTGCTAATTCGTGTAAGTTATGGCGAATTTGTATTATGTTTGGATTACGCCGACTCGGAAATCTTCCATTGGTGCGCAATTCGCTGCTTCGATGCCCATTGAAATCACTTTTCGCGTTTCAAGTGGGTCAATAATCGCATCTACCCATAAACGCGCTGCTGCATATTGCGGAGTCGTTTGTTGGTCATATTGTTCTTTTATCGTATTATACAATTTTAATTCTTCTTCTGGATTCGGAGCCTGTCCTTTTGCCTTCATACTCGACATTTGGATTTGTAACAATACTTTTGCAGCTTGTGCACCGCCCATAACCGCAATTTTAGCCGTGGGCCAAGCCACAATCAAACGCGGATCATAAGCTTTTCCGCACATGGCGTAATTTCCCGCCCCATAAGAATTGCCAACAATAATCGTAAATTTTGGAACCGTCGCATTCGCAACAGCGTTCACCATTTTCGCGCCGTCTTTAATAATCCCGCCATGTTCCGAACGTGACCCAACCATAAAACCCGTTACATCGTGCAAAAACACTAATGGAATGCGTTTTTGATTACAATTCATCACAAAACGCGCCGCTTTATCTGCCGAATCGCTATAAATCACGCCGCCAAACTGCATTTCCCCTTTTGCCGTCTTGGTCACTAAGCGTTGATTCGCCACAATCCCAACTGCCCAACCATTGATACGCGCATACGCACATAAAATCGTTTTTCCATAATTTTCTTTATAAAACGTCAATTCTGAATCATCCACAATGCGCTCCAATACCGAGACCATATTATATGGTTTCGCGTTGCTTTCTGGAAACAGTTGATACAATTCAGCAGGGTCAAATTTGGGTGGCGCAGGCGTTTCCCGATTATAACCCGTTTTAGGAAACGCGCCATATTTTGAAACTAATTTTTTAATCGTATCTAAACAAGTTTTATCATCGGGCATTTGATAATCCGTTACGCCCGAAATTTGAGATTGCGTCCGCGCCCCACCTAACGTTTCTTTATCCGCCTCTTCGCCAATTGCCGCTTTCACCAAATACGGGCCCGCCAAAAAAATCGAACCTGTCCGTTCAACAATCAAAGCTTCATCGCTCATAATCGGCAAATACGCGCCGCCCGCAACACAACTGCCCATAATTGCTGCCATTTGAGGAATCCCCAAAGCCGACATTTTAGCATTATTGCGAAAAATGCGTCCAAAATGTTCTTTATCGGGGAAAATTTCGTCTTGCATTGGCAGATAAACGCCCGCCGAATCTACCAAATAAATAATCGGCAAGCGGTTTTCCATTGAAATCTCTTGCGCCCGCAAGTTTTTTTTACCCGTTATCGGAAACCATGCACCCGCTTTAACGGTCGCATCATTCGCCACAACAATACATTGACGGTTCTGAACATAACCGATAACTACCACAACACCGCCCGCAGGACAACCACCATGTTCTTTATACATCTCAAAACCTGCAAAAGCACCAATTTCAATCCGTTCTGTATTGGGGTCGAGCAGGTAATCAACGCGTTCACGGGCGGTTAATTTGCCTTCAGCATGTTCTTTTTCAATTTTTTTAGTGCCGCCGCCTTTAAAAATCGTTTCTAAACGGCGATGATTGCCCGAAACAGCTATTTTCATAGCATCTTCATTTCGAGCGCGTTCCAATTCTGTCATATATTTTTTGTTTAACAACAAAAGAACACAAATAATTGATAATCAATTATTTGTGTTCTTTTGTTGCTTAAATTAGATAAGCTAATAACGATTCCACCAATCTCCAAACATCCGCCGATTGAGTATCAACTGCAAATTGTACCAAACCATACACAATACAACACCGAGCCAAACGTATTTCCAAATATTTGCTGGAAAAATACCCACAACGCGTTCAAATTGAGCCAAATCAGAACTCGGTCCAACATTAAAATCTTGAATGATATACACAACACTTGCTATACCAAAAAACATCAATGCCGCACCTGGCCATTCTGAACGAGTTGAAATAAAATACAATGCTACCGCAAAAACAAGCAAAATAATGGTGGATTGCAAACTTTGAAACCAAACAATCCCTGCAAATACCATCACGGCTGCCAAAAATTGAAGCGTAATTCGATGATATTCATTAATCCGCGCTCCTATGTAAAACAATAAGTTTCCAAAAATACCACTTCCAATGTAGCCGCCCATCAATGTAATCGCAGGACTGCCGCCAAGCGTATGCGTTACACCACTGCCGTCCGTATTAACAGTCAAACTTTTGACACTGCCGCCAGAGATAACGGCACCAAATGCGTGTCCAAATTCGTGCAAAAAGGTTACTAACAATGTAATTGGATAAAGCACCGTTTTTCCCAAATTGCCTCCCATGTAGCGTATCATAAAATACACCAGAAATACGGCGAATATTTTTACAAAAGAATTATTTGCCATTATAATTTTTTATATTTTATAAATCATTTTGAATCAACTTAATCGAATGCGCGGGTCAAGCAAAGCGTACAACACATCTACTAAAATATTCATCACCACAAACACGAATGCTGTAAATAAAACCGAACCTAAGACCACAGGTATATCAAAATTAAGTAATGCCGTCACGGTCACTTGTCCCAAACCGTTGTAACTAAATACGCTTTCTACAAAAAATGCACCCGCTAATAATCCTGCAAACCAACCTGAAATAGCCGTCGCAACAGGATTTAAAGCATTGCGCAAGGCGTGTTTCACTATCACAATTCTTTTTGGTAATCCTTTTGCAGTTGCGGTTCTGACGTAATCTTGCGTTAAAACATCCATCATAGTGCCTCGTGTAAGCTGTGTTATAAGCGCGACAGGTCGAATTCCTAACGCCATTGCAGGTAAAATGAGGTTTTTCCAAACAATTCTATCATCGCCAAAGTCGTCTAATTCAAAAAGGCTGCCTTGTATGTTCAAACCTGTCCAATCCGATAGCCAGTAACCGCCAATCAATGCTAACATCATCGCCACAATATAACTCGGTAAGGAATAACCCATTACAGATGCAACAATTGCAGATGTGTCAAATGCAGAACCTGGTTTCAACGCCGCAATCACACCAAGCATTACGCCCAGAAAAGTGGCTATAAGCATACTTGCTAACGCTAAAATAGTGGTTTGTGGTATAGCACTTGACAGAATTTCGCTCACACGTCGCCCTGTTTGATACGATTCTCGTAAATACGGATACTTGAAAACCAATGCTTTATGATTTCCAAAAGAAAATAATTTATAATATTGATATTTCTCTTTTTCAACAGGTGTATCGGCTTGTACCGAAATGGGCAAAATATCGCGCAGATACATCGCCATTTGCACATATAAAGGTTGGTCAAGCCCTAATTCTTTGCGTTTTGCTTGCACGGTGGCATTATCAGAACGTTGCCCGAAGGTCATACGAGTCGGGTCAACAGGAGCAGAGTAAATGATGCTACTAATAATTAACACCACAAAAAACATGACTATACTGCCATAAAACAGTCGTCGAAACATAAAATTTATCATAACAAATCTAATGATGAATGATAAATGATGAATGATAAATTTTATAATTGGTTGATAATGAGTAATTTATCAGTAACATTTATGGTGATTCAATAACTCACATTCCATAACAAAATAGAAAAATTCGGGTCCTACTTACCTAATAAAATAGGTTCCGTTTTTTCAGGAATTTTTAAATCGGAGCAAATATCTAAAAAAAATTGTCGAAATACATACGGTTCAAAATTAGAAGTATCCGCAAAATGCCACGTTTTTCCATCATCTTCCGAAATCACCCAATAATTTGCGTTAATTTGCATTTGACCTTTGGGCGTTTTTAAAAGCATTTGCTGCGGCAATATCGTTTGAACACTCTTTTTACAACGAACAAATGGTAATATTGGCGCACTCGTCGTAATGGTTTCAATGATATAACCGCTTTTCTCCATATCTTTTATCTGCGCATCCAAAGCACGAGACAAAACAGTATCACCACCCATCAGCGCAACTAACTGTGGATGCATCAATTGACCAAAATTTTTAAAATCACGTTTTAAAAAAGTATTAGTCATAACGGTTGCTGCGTCGTTTAACGTTTTGGTTAAAACCGCGTCAGCTGTCTGCGCTGATAGTTTAAACGTTAAAAAAAAGCAACAAAAAATTAATTTTCTATAATAGTTCATTCAAAATCAATGATTTACAATATCAATTTTTACCATAAGCAATATCGTCAGGTAATTGATTACCATGCGTTTTCTGATGAGGAAAGTGTATTTTTAACACTTCGCCTACTTCTTGAATCGCATTACACAATCCGCTTACCATATTGCCTTGCGAAAACTGGAGTTGTAAATCGGCTGCTTCTTTTGTCCAAAATTGAACACCCATTTTTTCATGGATGCCTTTATCTCCAAAAATGGCAAATTGACGACTTTCCATTGCCAAATAAATCAATACCGCGTTGCGTTCCAACGTGTGGTGCATCCGCAGGCGTTTGAACACGCTTATGACATGTTCTGGCAAATTATCGGGTGCTGTTTTCTCCACAAAAACGCGGATTTCACCCGAACTCAATTTTTCAGCTTCAAAAATTGAGTTTAAAATTAATTTTGAGTCTGCCCGTGAAAACTTTTTTATTGCCATTTTTAGTTACTTCAAATTGGATGGGGAAAATCTGAGTTAAGATTTTTAGAATTATAAACAACTGATTATCAATCCGTTGCAATATGTAAAATCTTAACTCAGCCCATCTATTTCAATTGTTAGAACTTGCCCGTACCTAATTTCGGAGCGTCTTGCGCTGCTTGTGGAGCCGATACATTTGGTTGCTCGCGGAAACCAAAAACACCTGCAAATAAATTACTTGGAAATTTTTTAATCGCTGTATTGTAAACTTGTACTGATTTATTAAAATCGCCCCGAGCAACCGTACAACGATTTTCTGTACCCGCAATTTCAGCACTCAAATCCCGAAAAGATTGACCCGCTTTCAAATCTGGATAATTTTCAGTCACCATCATCAATTTACCCATTGCTTGGGATAAACCATTTTGATTTTTGTTGAATTCTTGGATTTGTTCAGGAGTCAAATTGCTCGCATCTACTTTCATTTGCGTAGCGGCGGCGCGTGCTTGAACAACAGCTTCTAACGTACCTTTTTCAAAGGTAGAATTCGCTTTGACAACATCCACTAAATTGCCAATCAAATCAGAACGACGCTGATACTGATTTTGCACTTCCCCCCATTTTGTTTTTACGGTTTGGTCTTTTTCGACCATGCCATTATACTTGTTGCAGCCTACGAAGCCGATTAGGACGGCAACGCCAATCCAGAGTAAGGTTGAATTATTCATTTTTTTAAGGCGGTTTTGTTAATGATAGATTTTTATTTGATAAAAGTTAAAAAAATTATAATTTATACTATTTTTTCACACAATGATTTAAATATGATAATCAAATAGTTGTTTTAAACTCGGTTCAACAAACAAGTTTCAGAAACAAAAGTAATCAATCCTTTCAAATCTCCTAACAATATGATGAATTTTGTCATTTTTTTTTATTACGAAAACATTACTTTTGCATTTTTTACGCAACAATTATATTTTTGTCAAAACGTGGATTTCTTTGAATTTTGTGGTTTTGATGGATTTTTTATCAAAAAAATCCACAAAATCCAAAGAAATCCACGTTTTAAATCATTGATTATCAATTGAAAAAGCTAAATCGTAAGATTCCACCGCCTGTTCATGGCGTTCAAAATATCGCTGTTCCGCCGCCTGTCGTGCATCATTTGGATAATGGCATTCAAGTCGTCGAGACGCGCATGGGGACGCAACCTGTCCTTAAATTGGAAATTTGTTTCCGCGCAGGACGCGCCGTAGAGCATAAACGAACGGTTGCTTACGCCGCAACAAGGCTTTTACGCGATGGCACAACCTCTAAAAATTCCAAAGAAATTGCTGAATTGCTTGATTTTTATGCGGGTACGTTTGCGACACATCCTGGTTGGGACACTTCTGCGGTCTCGTTATTTTGTTTAACCAAACATTTTGAATCCCTAATTCCCATAGTGGCGGATATGATTCAAAATCCGACCTATCCGCAACATGAATTACAAACGTTTATTGACAAAAATATCCGCGAATTGCAGGTTGATTTGACTCAAAGTGATACGCTTTCGTATCGAAAATTAACGGAATTATTGTTTGGTGACAATATGCCTTATGGTTATAGTAGTGTTGCGGATGATTACAAAGCATTGACAATCAATGATTTAAAACAATATCATCAAGAACAACTCACTACTGATAATTGTGTGATTTTCATTGGCGGTGCGGTTGATTCTCATATTTTGAAATTATTGAATCAATATATGGGACAACCTAAATCGGTTTCTGTTAAAATTAAAAACATTTTGTGTAATAATGATTATCCAAAAACGGCTGTTCATATCAAAAATGACTCAGGTTTGCAAACGTCGATTCGGATTGGACGACGTTTTGGTTCTAAATTAAATCCTGATTACGCGGGCGCGTCGGTTGTGAATTTGATTTTAGGCGGTTATTTTGGGTCGCGGCTGATGAAAAATGTGCGCGAAGACAAAGGTTTCACCTATAATATATCGTCTTCGTTGGATTTTATGCAATATGATGGTTATTGGTACATCGGCACGGAAGTCGGTACGAAATTGACGCAAAAAGCATTGGAAGAAATTTATAAGGAAATGGAGTTGCTCCAAAAGGAGTTAGTGGGCGCAGAAGAGTTGGAAATGGTGAGAAATTATTGTTTGGGCAATATGTTGAATATGATAGATGGTGCGTTTGCGATTATGGACACGGTTAAACCGTTTTTTTTAGAAGATTTGAAAGAAGATGTTTTACAAAAATTGGTTCATACGATTCGCCACATTACGCCTGAAGAAATTCAAATATTGGCAAAAAAATATTTGAAACGAGAAGATTGGTTGCAAGTGACCGTTGGTTAGTTAGTCATTTGAATTAGGAATTGAAGGAATTTTAAGGAATCAAGGACGCAAAAGTTTAATTGTTGGTCAAAATAGTGAACTTTTGCGTCCTTAATTCCTTAAAATTCCTTCAATTCCTAATTCAAATGAAACTTGGTCCATTACTAAATGATTTTCTTTGCGACATCAAATCGTTCCGCCACATTATCCCAATTGATTAATTGAAACAACGCATCTACAAAATCAGCCCGCTTATTTCGATACTTCAAATAGTACGCATGTTCCCAAACGTCTATCACTAACAATGGAATTACGCCCCATTGCGTCAATTTTTCATGATTTTCGCATTGCAAAATGGTCAATTTTTGTGAATACGGCTGATAACCCAAAATGCCCCAACCATTGCCATCCACATTTTTAGAAGTGGCAGCAATGTAACCTTTCAATTTGTCAAAAGAACCAAAATTTAATTCAATGGATTTCAATAACTCACCTTTGGGTTCTTGTTTTTTATTGGTTAAATTCGTCCAGAAAATGCTGTGCAAAATATGACTCGAAAAATGATACGATAATTTCTTAGTCCAATAATCTACTATTTCTAAATTGTTGTCATCCAATGCTTTGCGTATCATTAGCAAATCTTTATTCGCCGCTTTGACTGCGCCGCCATGGTGAAACGTATGATGCAAATGTACGGTTTCTTCATCCATGAATGGCTCTAAAAAGTTTTCTTTGAAGGGTAGCGGCTGCAAAACAAAATTGCCTTGTGCATCCACTAATTTGTCTAA
>JBEEMZ010000158.1:0-11042 GCA_041192405.1 Bacteroidota bacterium
ACATTGCAAGCAAAAACCAGAAGCACCCGTAGCCATTTTAAAAATGCCATACAATTTGCCACTATCTTGCGGATTCGACACGCGGAGATATTGTTGTTTGCCATGTAGCGGACAATATTTGACAATTTTGCTTAATTCTTTATCGCCTTGTTGTCCAGGTTGACCGATATACACACCAATTAAAAAATCAGGCACAGCCGATTGAAAAGGGCTTTCCAAAACACCATATTCGGCTTGATGCTCGCCGTCTGTGTAAAGCAATACTCGAATATTCGGCGTATTGGGCAAAAGCGTCGAAGGTTTAATGGCTTGTCCGGTGGAAACATCCCAATTTTGTCTGGGCGTTTGCATGTAAGGTTCAAATGCCCCTAATGCTTTGATACTCCCTTTTTTAAACTCGTTCACCAATGAAGCCGCTAAATCCAACGCACCATTAATATTAGTACCGCCATTGCGTTCTTTCATTTCTTTGAGCAAATATTGGGCAAGCGTGCGCGAATCCCCATATTCGGTAACAACCGTTTTGACCGATTTAAAAAATAAATATTTGGTATCGTGATCGTACAAAATGATGGAAACAAAAGCATTTTCGCTATCTTTAATCTGTTTTAAACTAAAAATACCCAATGCCGCATTGGTTGCCATTAATTCCCGTTTAGACATTTGGTTTAATTTTTCGCATGGCGAGTTGTTAATATGCGGCTCTACGCCCAAAGTCGAAGGGAAATTAGGGTCATAAGCAGCGTCACCCATCGAACCACTCGCATCCATTAAGAAGACACATAAACCCAATTTTCTTTTAACGGTTGGAATACCTGGATCATCAGGAATTTTCCCTTTTTTGCGAATATCGGCTTCCGTTTCGCCCGAAGGAACGCACAAACCTCCAAAACCTTGACCTGGACAAGTATCACTTTGGACACAATTTTGTTGAGGCGAAATTTTGTCATAACGAACGCCATCGGGAGCCGTGAATGCGGAATCCGCGTATGGATGACTGCATAAATGGCAATAATACACTTGGTTACTCATAAAAAGATTTATATTTTAAATATGAAGATTATTATTTTATCTTGTTTTATTAATTATTTTGGATTAATATTTTAAATTAACTTATAAATAAAATTTAATTTTGTTTATAAGCATAAAACCATATTTTATTATTCAACCCTTTATCGAAAGTTGACTAATAACGTTACTAAGAAAAATGAAAAAAAATGAGAAATTTTATCTTGGATAAACAACTATTGAGGCAACATCGGCGTTTTAGAGGCGATAGCGCAAGGAAACAAGGTCGTTCATAATTTTATTTCAATCATTTTGAAAAAAGATGGCTCACCATTTCCAAAAAAGCATAACTTTGTGAGCAATCGTTCACAAAGTTAGATAATGCTATTTTAAATATAAAAAAAACGTCATTGGAAAATAACCAACTTATGAGTGGAATTTTAACTATATCCGAAAAAATTAGAAGTTTAAGGCAATTGCGAGGCTATTCTCAACAAAATATGGCAGATTCATTAGGCGTTTCCGTCAATGCGTATTCAAAAATAGAGTGTGGAGATACGGATGTGAGTTGGTCGCGTTTGGAACAAGTTGCCAAAGTTTTTGAAATTCCTGCTTCAGAATTGGTTGCATTTGGCGAAAAACCCTTTTTCTACTTCAAAAATAATCAAAGTAAAAATAAAGAGAGTTATATTGTCAGTTTTAATGCTGGCGGGCATGAATTGTCAGCAGAATTGGAACGCTATAAAACACAATCCGAAAGTTAAAAAAAAGAAATGAAGCATTTGGAAGAAATCATCGTTTTGCTGAAAGAACAGATCGCTTACTTGAAAATGAATGTGCAACCTTAAAAAATTGCATCTTTACAAATATGTTTTTGCGAGAATGTAATTTTGATGCAATTAAGTCAATTTTATATACTAAAATCAAGAGACAATGCTGCATTTTTTTTAAAAAGTCCGTAAATCTGTATAATCGTTTCGTTTCATTAAAAAATTGTATCATGGTAAAAATACATTCAAGTCGGATAGAAAAAAGATTTACTGCCGCACAATACCTCGCGTCGGAGGATAAATCGGTGAACAAACATGAATTTTTTAATGGGAAAATTATCAAAATGCCAGGAGCCAGTCATCAACATAATCAAATAGCAGCCAATATTATTACGGGTTTAAATCTTGCATTGGATGATGTTGCAGAAAATTTTATCGTTTACAGCAGCGACATGAAAATTCACATTCCAAGATTCAATCATTTTGTGTATCCCGATGCGGTAGTGATATGCGAAGAACCCGTATTATATGCAGGTCGCACCGATACGATTTTGAATCCTGTTTTGGTGGTGGAGGTGCTTTCGGCGAGCACGTCTCATCACGATAGAGGCAATAAGTTTTTACAATATCAAACGTTATCATCTTTCAAAGAATATTTGTTAGTTGCACAAGACCAAGTTGAAGTGACCCGTTTTTTTTGCGGAGATGGGCAAAATTGGGAGAAAATCGTTGTTACAAACTTAGAAGGATTTATTGAATTAAAATCTTTAAAGATTCTGATGCCATTGAAACGCATTTATAATCGCGTCAAATTGGGATAGTGTGTGGCGATTGTTTTAGCACAACTACTTACAACCCGAAAATCAAAAAAAGAATTAAAGCATTTGGAAGAAATCATGCTTTGCTAAAAGAACAGATAACTTACTTGAAAACGAATATTCAATCCTAAAACAAAATTGTCCTACAAATGATTCTTTGCAGGACAATTTTGTTTCTATTATTTTTTCCAGAAACGGATATTTCCACCTCCTTTTTTCCAACGACGATAAAACCATACGCCACTGAAAACCATCAACCAAAAGGGCCAAACGCTTACCAAACCAACAATTAAATTCAAAAATCCTTGCCAACCATTGCCAAATTCATGCGTCAACCGCCAGAAAAAGCCTCTTGAATGTCCCGCAGAACCCATTGTTTTATAAAAATGAATCGTCAAAGTGCTAAAACCGACTTGATTGCTCAAATAACGCAGACGACCTTCGGCAGATTCAATTTTTTCGCGCACCTCTGCCAAATAGCCTTGAACTTCCATGATTTCCTTCACATTTTTAGCCTGTTTCAAAACTTGGGCATATTGCGTTTCCAAATCGCGTTGTGTTTTCAAACGCGCCGAAACATCAATGAATTCTTCTGTAACATCTTGTGTATGAACACTTTTTGAATCAAAATGACCTGCGTATGTTCCCAAAACAGTCAATAAACTATCAAATTGCCCCGCAGGAATGCGCACGACCAATTTGTTTTCTTTCCGATAATCTGAATTGTTTTGACTTTCTTCTGAAATGTAACCTTTCAAATCAGCAACCGATTTTGCAATAATACTTTTTGTTTGATTTAAATCTTTGGTTTCAAAGCGAATTTCACCTATTTTAATGATTTTTCGTTCCACAACTTCAATTTTTTCAGAGGAAGGTGTTGATTTATCTTCCTCATTTGCTGCTGTTTTCGATGCTAATTTTTGTTTTTGGTTTGATGTACTTTCAGGCGCGGGCGGTGCGGCAGAGGCAGCAGAAGCCATATCGCTAACATTTGATGTTTGATGTGGCGCATATTTAGATTCTTGAGCACAACTAATGATAGTTATTGCTAATGCGATTGAAATGAAATAGCCATATTTTACTTGCATAACCTTGTTATTTTAGATTGTTCAATGATGAGATGCGAAAATCAAACCTTTTCCACACATTTTTGATTATATTTGCCCTTCAAAATGATTTTTAACGAAACTGGGTATCAAAAAATGAGATATTTTAATACGTCTGTTCCGAATATTACGGAAGAACATTATACGTTGCCGCGTACCAATAGATTCCGAAGTGACGCATCCTGATGTCTTAGAAAAGGATGAAAAGGTTGAAGGCGTTTGAATCAAAACGGACTTGGTTCGGTATGATTTGGATAAAGATTTTGATGCACCGCAGACAAAACGGCAATCTAAACCGCGTACAACGCAAAAAAAAGGTTGAAATTTTATCAAAAATCCTATCTTTGCGGCAATACCAACCCGTAAAATTTTAAATTAAAACATTGAAAATGATACAAATTGTTGAATGTCCGCGAGATGCCATGCAAGGTTTGAAAACATTTATTCCGACAGAAGTGAAAGTAAATTATATCAATCAATTGTTAAAAGTTGGTTTTCATACCCTTGATTTTGGTAGTTTTGTGTCGCCCAAAGCGATTCCGCAAATGCGCGATACCGTAGAAGTGTTGGATAAATTAGATTTGAGCAAAATAAAAACGCGTTTATTGGCAATTGTGGCAAATGAACGTGGGGCAGCAGCCGCCGCGTTGCACAAGCCCATTCAATATTTAGGTTATCCATTTTCAGTATCCGAAACGTTTCAAATTAGAAATACCAATGCTACGATTGCAGAATCATTGAGTCGAGTAAAAGCGATTCAAGAAATTTGTGTTAAAAATAATAAACAATTAGTTTTATATGTGTCAATGGGTTTTGGAAATCCTTATGGAGACCCTTGGAATGCCGATGTGGTTTTGAAATGGGTGGATGAATTGTCGAAAGAAGGCATTCAAATTTTTTCTTTATCGGATACAATTGGCGTTTCTAATCCAACCACGATTGCGTATTTGTTTAGTCATTTGATAGCAGCGTATCCAAATTTAGAATTTGGGGCGCATTTACATACGGAACCTCATAATTGGCGTGAAAAAATTCAAGCGGCTTATGAAAATGGTTGTCACCGATTTGATGCGGCGATGCGTGGTTTTGGAGGTTGCCCGATGGCGAAAGACGATTTAACGGGCAATATGGCAACTGAAAATGTGCTTCATTTTTTCAAAGAAATGGAACAAATAACAGGAAAATCATTGTTGAAATTGAATCAAGAAGCGTTTTTAAAAAGTTTTGAACAATCAAATGCTGTTTTTTATCAATCTCATTAGAATAAAAATTTGAAATTATGCAAGTAATCCCTATAGAATTTGGTACGCCCGAATATGACGAGTCTATTCGATTGCGTTATGAAGTGTTGCGCCGCCCGTTAGGTTTGGATTTTACGGTTGCTGCATTAGCCGCCGAATATAGTGATTTTCATATTGGCTATTATGATGCGCAGGCTATTTTGAGAGGCATTCTCGTTTTGACTCCCGATGGTGAAACCGTCCTCAAAATGCGACAAGTTGCTGTTGATACCAATTTGCAACGACAAAGTATTGGTAAACAATTAGTTGCATTTAGCGAAATCTTTGCTAAATCGAAAGGTTTTACGCACATTGTGTTGCATGCCCGCGAGACAGCAGTGCCCTTTTATGAAAAATTGAATTATACCGTTTTTGGAGAACCTTTTGAAGAAGTTACGATTCCGCATCGGGCAATGGAAAAATGGTTGTCGTAATGGGTTGAGATAACTCACAGCGATATGAACCATGAAAGCGATATCTTTAAGACAAACGCGCTTCAAACCCTTTTTGCCTGTTTGAAAAACCATTCAAACGCCCAAAGATTTTTATTTTAAGCAAAATTATGGTACAATTAATTGATAATCAGTGAAGTAACGCCCTCTATGTTGCAACCTTGACGGCGTTGGTGTTCCATCCAAAATCATGTTAAAAGAAATTCAATCGGTTATTCAATTCATCGAAAAAAATTATCAGCGCACCATTCCTATTTCGGAATTGGAAACCGTTGCTCATTATTCGTATCGGAATTTGCAACGTGTGTTTAAAAACATTTTCAAAGAATCCCTTGGCGCATTTCAGAAACGCCTTAAATTAGAATTGGCGTACAAACGCTTGATTTATACACAAGATTCAATCACGGATATTGCGTTGGAAGTCGGTTTTGAAAGCCTGCAAGGGTTTACAAAATCGTTTACCAAAAATTATCAAAGGAGTCCATCGGAGGCGCGTAAAAATAAATTGGACGTATTTAGATCCTTCATACAAGTTGATAATCAGCCTATTAAATATGAGTTTATTTTCTTATCACAATTGACGGTTCATTACCAAAGTATTAAAACGGATGATTATAGGAATGATGATATTAACAAATTATGGAATTCGTTAGACCAAGCGTTTGAGCCGCAAAAAGGCGTTCATTATTATGGTGTCATCGTGGATCAACCGTTGATTACAGTGAAATCTCATTGTCGTTATGAAGCGTGTGTGCATCAAAAAAACGTGCCGAATGGTTTTTTATCCAAAAAAATCTTCGGCGGCAAATACGCAAAATACATTCATCAGGGCGATTATGACGCAATTGAACAAACCTATCGGCGTATTTACAAAGATTGGTTATGGAATTCGACGTTAGAATGGGATGATTCGCCAATGATTGAACATTATGTGTTGCACGAGTCCAATTGTTCCAACAAAAATGAGTTTTTAACCGAAATCCTGATTCCAATTAAAAAACGGTTTCCTACGGAATGACAAAACGGAATGACAAAAAAATTGTCCATTTTGGACAAGTCGCGCCTTCCGACAGCGCGTAACTTTGTATCATCGTTCATTTAAAACCGTTTCAAATATGAAAAATATGCAAAGTATCTCGTTTTTAATCTCTTTTTTACTGATTGCATGCAGTCCAGAACCCGTTCAAAAAATGGCTTCCACCGAATCAATCCTCGAAAGTCGCGCTATCACGCCGCCCAAATACACGATGCCCGACGAAACGCAACCACATGAAGGGACTTGGTTGCAATGGCCGCACCATTATCAGTACGGCACGACGTATCGCAATCGGTTAGATGCGACATGGGTTGCGATGACCAAAACGTTGGTCGAAAGCGAAAAAGTACATTTAATTGCTTATGATGGTGCCGAAAAAGCGCGGATTACGACCCTATTGACCGCCGCAAATGTGCCGTTAACGAATGTAGATTTCAAGATTTTCCAAACCAATGATGTCTGGGTGCGCGATAACGGACCCATTTTCGTCAAAGACGCGGCGGGGAAATTAGTGATTCAAGATTGGGGTTTCAACGGTTGGGGCAATAAAATGGCTTTTGCGAAATGTGATGTGATTCCAGCCGCCCTCGCTGCGACACTCAATCTGCCCATTGTGAACCTCAATACGGTTATGAAAATCGAAGGCGGTGGTTACGAAATTGATGGTGAAGGCGCGTTTTTGGCATGCAAAAGTTCGATTTTGAACGCCAATCGCAATCCAAATCTGACACAAACACAAGCTGAAACGATTTTAAGCACCCATTTAGGGGTTTCAAAATTCATTTGGTTGGACGGCGTTGCGGGTTTGGACATCACGGATATGCACATTGATGGCTTTGCGCGGTTTGCCAATGCGACGACGATTGTTACCATGAATCGAACCGATTTACAATATTGGCAAGTGACATCTTCCGATATTACAAAATTATATGCGGCAAAAAAAGTAAATGGCAGTGCTTATACTTTTGAATACTTGCCTTTGACCAAAAATAATGTTGTTACTGCTTATGGAAAAGATTTGGGTGAGAAAGGCTCGTATGTAAATTTTTATGTTGGAAATACGCGGGTTTTGATTCCATCTTATAATGACCCGAATGATGTGGTTGCGAAAAATATTTTACAACGCTTGTATCCGACCAAAACAGTCGTAAGTATAGATGTTCGGAATCTTTATGAAAATGGTGGCATGATTCATTGCGTCACGCAACAACAACCGCGTTGATTTTGGATTTAGGAAGATTATGATTGTATTATAAAAAAATAATTTAGCCCCGAATTGCACTAATTTTCACGAATCATTCGTGAAAAATTAGTGCAATTCGGGGCTAAATTCCCACAATCTATTGGTCTATTGGTATAAATACATCGAACGATTCCGTTCCAATTCTCTAAAATACGGGTCTTTCAAATCCTTAATAAAATGAATGGCTTCACCCGTAGATTTCATTTCAGGTCCAAGTTTTTTATCGGTTCCTGCAAATTTGTCAAAGGAGAAAACAGGCACTTTAATCGCATAACCTTCCAATTTTGGTTCAAATTTGAAATCCTTTATCTTGTGCGTACCCAACATGACTTGGGTTGCCATTTTCAAAAACGGTACTTGATACGCTTTCGCAATAAATGGAGTGGTGCGCGAGGCTCTTGGATTTGCCTCAATCACATATACTTTTTCGCCCTTTATCGCAAATTGAATATTGATTAAACCTCTGATATTCAACGCATAAGCTAATTGTTGCGCATACTTAATCATCAAATCAATCACATTTTTCGATAAACTATAGGTCGGCAACATCGCATTACTATCACCTGAATGAATGCCCGCAGGTTCAATATGTTCCATAATGCCCATGATTAAAACATCATCGCCATCGCAAATCGCATCAATCTCGGCTTCTTTGGCGCGTTCTAAAAATTGGTCAATCAATACTTTATGGTCAGGCAAATGTTTGAAAATGCTCAAAACAGACCGTTCCAATTCGGTATCATTAATCACAATTTTCATCCGTTGTCCACCCAAAACGTAAGACGGGCGCACCAAAACAGGATAAGTCACTTCTGCCGCAATTTTCAAGGCTTCATCTACATCGTCCGCAACGCCATAACGCGGATACGGAATGCTCAATGCTTTCAACAAATCTGAAAAAGCACCTCTATCTTCTGCCAAATCCATTGCCTTGAAATCCGAACCAAAGATTTTAATGCCATTTTTGTACAGATTTTCAGCCAATTTTAACGCGGTTTGTCCACCTAACTGCACAATTACGCCTTCGGGCTGCTCTAAATCAATGATTTCTTTCAAATGTTCCCAATAAACGGGTTCAAAATATAATTTATCCGCTATGTCAAAATCAGTCGAAACGGTTTCTGGATTGCAATTGACCATAATCGCTTCAAAACCAGCTTCTTTGATAGCTAACAAACCATGCACGCAGCAGTAATCAAATTCAATCCCCTGTCCAATCCGATTTGGACCCGAACCCAACACAATAATTTTCTTTTTATTGGAAGGAACGGATTCGTTTTCGCCATCAAAAGTGGAATAATAATAAGGTGTCAATGCTGGAAATTCTGCGGCACAAGTATCCACTAATTTATAAGTGCGCCGAATCCCAAGCGCGTAACGACAACGCGTCACTTCGGCTTCTTTGATGCGCAATACCCAAGCAATTTGTGCATCCGAATAGCCGACTTGCTTCAATTCTCTAAAAAACGGTTCTGGAATATCTTCGGCTACATTATATCGTTGCAATTGCTCCTCATATTTTACCAAACGCTTGATTTGGCGAATGTACCAAGGGTCAATGCGCGTTAATTTTTGAATGGTTTTTTCTGGAATGCCTAATCGAAGCGCATCTTTGAGGCGATAAATGCGGTCATCAGAAGCATGTTCGAGCCTTTTGAGGATGTCTTGCGTATTAATCCACTCTTTTTTGTCCGCGCCGAGACCCGCACGACCATTTTCTTGCGATTGACATGCTTTTTGCAACGCTTCCAAAAAATTACGACCAATTGCCATGACTTCTCCGACGGATTTCATTTGCAAGCCCAAACGCTCATCCGCGCCATGAAATTTATCAAAATTCCAACGCGGCATTTTCACAATCACATAATCCAAACTCGGTTCAAAATACGCAGAAGTCGTACCTGTGATTTGGTTTTTTAACTCATCTAAACTGTAACCAATCGCTAATTTTGCCGCAACTTTCGCAATCGGATAACCTGTTGCCTTACTCGCTAACGCAGACGAGCGCGATACACGTGGATTAATTTCAATCGCTATAAGTTGTTCAGTATCAGGATTTTGTGCAAATTGAACATTGCAACCACCCGCAAAATTGCCCAGCGAGCGCATCATTCGGATGGCATCATTGCGCATTTGTTGATAAGCCGTGTCCGAAAGGGTCATTGCGGGCGCGACCGTGATGCTATCGCCCGTGTGAATGCCCATTGGGTCAAGGTTTTCAACCGTACAGATAATGATGACATTATCATTTTTATCTCGAAGTAATTCTAATTCGTACTCTTTCCAGCCCAAAACAGCTTTTTCAACCAACACTTCATGGTTTGGAGACGCATCTAAGCCGCGTTTGATGGCTTCTGCAAATTCACTTTCTTTGAAAACGAAGCTACCACCTGTGCCGCCAAGTGTGAACGATGGACGGATAACTAATGGAAAACCAATGGTTTGTGCGGCTTCGTAACCTTCCAAAAAGGAATTGGCAATGCGCGACGGCGCGACATCCATTCCAATATCCAACATTAATTGGCGGAATTGTTCCCGATTTTCGGCAAGTTCTATGGCAGCAACATCTACACCAATCATTCGGACTCCAAATCGTTCCCATACGCCTTGTTTATCTGCCTCCAATGCGAGATTTAACGCCGTTTGACCGCCCATTGTGGGCAAAACGGCATCAATTTGATGCTTTTCGAGGATTTTAATGATGCTTTCGACGGTGAGCGGCCAGAGAAAAATGCGGTCTGCTGTCACGGGGTCGGTCATAATCGTGGCAGGATTGGAATTGATTAACGTCACTTCGATGCCTTCTTCTCGAAGGGAACGCGACGCTTGGGTTCCCGAATAATCAAACTCGCACGCTTGTCCGATGATAATCGGACCGCTTCCGATGATTAGGACGCTTTTGATAGAATTATCTTTGGGCATTTGTCGTAATTAATTGGTTGTACACAAAAAACACTTTTCGGGGCGCAAAGATAATCTTTTTTTTGATTTTTAGTGCAAAAATTGGAAAAGGATTTTTAAACCTAAAAATCCTTTTCCAAATTATAAGCAATTAAATGCGTTTTGATTTCAACACCATCCACCATTTCAGTAACTTCTTTCACATGTGGGTTTTTGACCTCGGATTCTACAAAAACTAAATAAATAGCGGTCATTAGGTTCAAATTTTTAGCATACCAAGCCAATTGACTTTTTCCTTTTTTGAACTGAGTGATATTGCTGAATACTTTGGCTTCAATCACAAACTCTTGATTATCAACGTTTATTAATAAATCCGTTCTGCCTAAACCTGTATGCGCTTCTAAATAACTTTTGCCTTCGACAATCAT
>JBEEMZ010000159.1:0-11022 GCA_041192405.1 Bacteroidota bacterium
TAGGTGTTTGATTTTCAATGACTTATAATGATAAAAGTGCGCCCCTTTTGAAAGGAGCGTACTTTTAGTTTGTAATAAGTCATGCTCATCACCCACAAATTCCTCCTCATAATCCATATCCAAATCATCCAACAAGCCTTTTGCTTTATTCGCTTCATAGATAGATTTGGTGGTTATGAACCCATTTTTGGAGTACTGAAACCTATTATTTGTTTGTTTTTAAACTTTCTCGATAGGCTCGAGTATTGATTTTATCTGCTTCCATATCTGCTAAATATTTCACTGCTTCTTGATAGCGCATGAAAAATAATTCGTAATCCCGTGTATCTTTAAACTTATCAATTTGCTTTTTTAAAGCCGACACAAGGGATTGACTCGGAAAACGAACCCAACAAGAAGACGATAGTAAATAAAAAGTCATAGTACTATCTTCCAATCCTTCAACAAATGCTAAAGTAGCTTGCTTATCCAAAAATAATAAATCTTGGGCAATACGTATAAATGAAACCTTATTAGGATCATTGGGATGTAATTTGCTTGCTTCATGGATTAAAAAAGGAAAATCTTCTTGTAAATTAGAATTTTTAAATATATACATAATTTTAAATAATTAAAAGATTACAAAATCATAGACGCTTATTGATTTACATCGGGAAAGATACTTCCTACTTCATCTGTATAACCTTTTGAAGTCGTTTTCTGAAGAATAACTTTAACGCCTCTGTATCTATCTGAAACCATTCCTCCATTAGCAGTTGATGTCCAAAGGAGTCTATTATTAGCAATTACAAAAATGCCAGCGGCTTGAATATCTGTGGTTGTCCAAGTGACAGGAAACCAAGACTGTCCGTTTTGAGGATTGCCACTACTATCAAGTTTGCCCGATTTTGAGTCCACTGCATGTTTAGCAACACTACCTACTCTAACACCATTAGGCCAGATTTTTACAATAGTAACTGTCCATCCCAGAGCGGCTAAATAATCTAAATTCCTTTGCCCATGTCCACCACTTAGCATAGACGCTGGTTCTAAGGAGAGATGAGGATTAGAGGGTAGTGGAAATTCCCCGATTTCAGAATGTGCTACCCGAGAAGGATCTGCTGTCCCATAATGATAACGAGTAAAAGTAGAGGTAGCAGTCGGAGCACCTGATAGTTGAACACCCCCAAGTCCTTCTGCCCAATTTTTCCAACTTTGAAAAGTTGGCTTGCCTGAATTATTCAAGGCACTTAATATGGTGTTGTCTGTCGAATAAAAATTGTTAATAAATTTTGTTTGTGAAGCAAATGATAATGACTTGAACCGATTATTCAAAGTACTGAGTCCCAAAGTAGTTAAACGAGTGGACATTTCTGTAGCAGTCTGGGCTACAACAGATTGAATAAGAAATAAACATAAACTTACACACAATGAAGTGCGTCTTAAACCAGAAGGTACTTGCGGTTTAGATGAATGAATGAGCATTCAAATTACGAATGTAAATCATATTAAAATAACGTTTTGATGAAAAGATAGGGTTGCTTTTGTTTTATCGCTGGCAAAGGTAAGCATGGTTTTCAAAAAAACAAACCTTTTACAGAAAAAAATTGATTTTTGTTTCCTACGGAATGACAAAGTGCTGCAAGCTCACCACTTGCAGCACTTTTTATCTTTCCGTACTTTGTCATTCCGTAGGAACGTTCTAATTCATGCTCATCACCCACAAATTCTTCCTCATAGTCCATATCCAAATCATCCAACAAGCCTTTTGCTTTATTCGCTTCATAGATGGATTTGGTGGTTACGAACCAGTTTTTGTATTCGCGCAAGCCCGTTCCTGCAGGAATGCGTTTGCCGATGAGAGCATTTTCATTTAAATCATTTTTAAAAGATACGCCGATAAATAGCTGCTAACGGTATTTCGACTTCCAAGGCTCGAAAGGCGATACTTTTTTGTAAATCATTGGCAATCCATTTATTCCATGTATTATCGGTTGTTTTAAACCAAGATTCAACATGGACTTCATTGGATTCTATCAAAATATATTCTTGAAAGGAGGGCAACGTCTGATAAATCATAAACTTATCACTTCGGTCGTATTTACGAGTGCTTTTAGACAAGATTTCCACAATCAGCAATGGATTGACAATAATATCTTCTCGGTTGTTCCAAAATTGCAGCGTTTCGCAGACGACCACCACATCGGGATAAACGATGATATTTTTGGGTTCAATATAGATTTTTTGGTCGCTGTTCAGCACCCAATATTTTTCTAACGACATCACTGCCATATTAATTGCAGTGATGATATTACCGGAAATTTGATTATGTCGGAATTTAGCCCCTGCCATTAGTATGATTTGACCGTTATAAAATTCATGTTTTTCCACAGCTCGGTCTTCTTTGAGCAGGTACTCGCTCAAAGTATAGGTTTTGAGAAACCGATTGCCTCCACTTTTTTCGACTGCGATAGCTTTCATTTTTTGATGTATTTTTTGCAAAATTACTCATTTGGCGTATCAATCGCAAAATTTTTGTAAAAAAATAAATTTATTTACAAAAAAGTGCTGCAAATCCACCACTTGCAGCACTTGGTATCATTCTTTACTATAAAAATCATCACAATTCGTTCTTGATAAGTTGCAAATTTTTGTTGAAATTAAATTTATTTCTATTGGAAAAAAAGTTATCTTTGCACTTCATTAAAAAGTTTTTGATACATGAATTATCATCAGCAAGAGGCGTTGCAACGCATTCAAACAGCAAAATTGCAACAGGCTACATCACTTGATTTGACGGAGTTGAAACTTACTGAAATACCCGAAACAATTCTTCAACTTCCTCAATTAGCAGCACTTCACTTGTCCAAAAATAAGATTGCAGATTTTGCCATCCTTAAAAATCTACCAAAACTCAACTTTTTAAGTTTGCGCCATTGTCGGATCAATGATATATCTTCCTTAAAAGAAGTTTCTCAATTACAAAAACTGGATGTTGGCGGCAATTCTATAGAAGATTATTCTGTTTTGCAGCAATTGCCGAACTTATGGTATTTAAAACTCATGCAAAGTTTTGATAATTGTAATTTTTTAAAAGATGTCCCTAATTTGAAGTGGTTAGATTTAAATCATTCGCGTGTTAAAGATTATCGTTTTTTGCACCATTTAAAATCTCTAACAGAACTTGAACTTGAGTTTTGCGAATTAGAACGATTGGATTTTCTTGAAAACTTGCCAAAACTACAACTATTGAATCTTAAATTTAATAAACTCATCAATATAGATTCGTTACGATTTGTTCCAAATTTAAGTCATTTAAATTTGGCGCATAATAAAATAATTGATATTTCCCCTTTGGCGAGTTTGAAATATCTCAAAACATTGCAATTACGCGAGAATCAATTACAAAATTATGCAGGATGGGAAAAGTTTGCTCACGTAGAGGAATTACATATTGGACAAAATAATTTGACGGATATACGTTTTTTAAAATCGTTCAAAAAATTAAAAAAACTTTCCTTAATCTCCAATGACGACCTTACTGACCTTAATGTATTAAAAGAACTGAATCATCTGACAGAGTTGAATCTTGCATACATGGTATATAAGTCTATCCGATAATCCTATCAAAAATATTCCAACGAAACTATTAGGTGAACCATTTAAACAAGAATATTGCTGTGAGGCTGTGCGCAACTACTGCAATAATTTGAAACAAGGTACGCCACGAGTGAATGACACGTTAAAAGTTGCCTTCGTTGGTAATGCACGAGTTGGTAAAACGAGTTTAATGCGCGTGTTGGTGGGCGAGCCGTTTGACAGTAATACTGATACATTATGCAAAAAATATTGCACAGGCACACCCCTTGATACCCGAAGATAAGGAATATCTGGAATCTTGCATTGATTTGTTACAAATCATTGAAGTAAGTCATGAAATGGGCTTGACCGCCGTAAAACTTCGGCAACATCAAAAATTAGGTTTGGGCGATTCTATTATTGCGGCAACCGCTTTGGTTTGCGATTACGAATGGGTCACGCGCAATGTGGGCGATTTTAGAGGTATCAGAGGGTTGAAAATTGTCAATCCTTTTGATTCAGAGTAGAGGCAAAATAAAGTGCGCCCCTTTTGAAAAGGAGCGCACTTTTAGTTTCATAACACCTAATAATGTGAAATTAAAAATGTTTGAAAAGTATATAAACCATTCTCATTAATAACTCAATCTTATAATTTCTTTTAAAAAGGTGAATATCCATCGTCAGGTTTTGCAGATGGATTTAATCCGATATCAAAATCAAGTGGTGAGCGCGAGAAATCATAATCGCTATCCATTGAATTCATTCGTGAATTTATGCTAATAGGGTTTACTTCAAAAGAAGCATCTCCAAAATTTAAAATTTTTCCATATTCTGGCTTAAACATCAGTCTTATGTTACCATGTTTTCCATGTTTATTTTTTGCAACGATTACTTCTATAACACCTTTTGTCGAATGTCCATCTTCAAAATCACAAATATCATAGTATTCTGGACGATATAACAAGAATATAGAATCCGCATAATTTTCAATATTGAATGCTAAATCAGAAATAATAGGTTTTTGTCTATTATAAAATTCATTTTTCTTTCGGTTTAAACCTAATGTAATAATTATGACTATATTTAACTGTCTTGCGATTAGTTTGAGCTTACTAATTATATTGGTATGAAAATCGTAATTTTTTTCAGCATGAAATGCTCCCGTAATTAATTCTAAATAATCAATAAAAAAAACATCAACGTCATTTTTCATTTTTATAGCTTTAATTTTTTCAATTATTGATAATATTTGAGTATCAAGTATATCTACAATCTGAATTTTTAGCTGAAAAAACCTATCCAATGCCAGAACCATTTCTTCTGTTTTTGCCTCCTGATTTTGAGTAAGATGATTTCTGATAGCATGACTACTAATGCCTGATTCAATCGAAAGAAGTTTCTCTATTAACTTAGCTTTTGTTTCTGATAAGGCAAAAAATGCCATTTTTCCGCCACTTTTGCTCATATTATGCGCCATATTGAGCAATAATGAAGTTTTTCCCATACTACTTGCCCCGCCTATGAGTATTACATTACCTTTGTCAAAATTGTGAATGATACCATCCAATTCTAAATAACCAGATGTAATTGTTTGAGGTTTTAGTAAAGCATTTGCAGTATCGGTAGTAGTAGGATTGTTACCAAACAATTTAGACAGAGGCTTAATATAATTAAATTCTTTAATAAATTTAGATGTACAGTCATTGCAATCTTCTATAATAACAACATTTTCACGATTCGTTTTGGCATTAATCGTCCAATTATAAGAACCTGTAATCACAGTACGGTCATCTATGATACAAAATTTATGATGCATTTTGATTCTATCACTACTTTCTGTAAGGTAAAGATAGATTTTAGAATCTAATTCAATTAATTTAATATATTTATTTAGCTGAAAATCATTATTTTCATCAAATAATATAAGTTCAATCTTTACTCCTTTTTTAGCCAGTGCCGTTAAAGTATTCAAGATTGCATCATTTGTGAAATAATACATCGCAACTTTGATTGAGTTTTTAGCTTCTTGTAGAGCTAATATGATTTCAGATTGTATATTATCAAAATAGGCATTTACTTGCATCAAATAAATTGTAAAAACGGGTTAAAAGATAATTTTAGCCCAAAGATACGCGGTTTTTATTTAAAATAAATAACAAATGTGTTTATTTTATATTTTAATTACACCTCACACAATCATTTGATTATTAATATTTTATAAATAAAAAAAGGTCTGCAAGTTTTAAAATTGCAGACCTTTGTATCTTTCATTGTACGCAAAACCTATTCTGCAAAAGGATTGTAAAGATTCAACCCTTCCACTTTTTTAAAATCCTTTTCATTGCGTGTGACCAATGTTAATTGATAGACCAACGCTGTTGCTGCAATAATCGCATCAGGTGCATCCATTTTGGCAGCTTGCTTGATTTCAATTGTTTTTTCTTCGATTTCCTCGTTCAAATAAATAACATTTGCGCTATTCATAAAACGCTTAAGGCGCATTCGGTGTGCATCCGAAATCCGGTACCAGCCTAAAACTTCAATTTTAGAAATGGTTGAAATATGGAACGAGCTCCGAAAAATTTCAGAAACGTGTTCGTAATGTCCCTCTGGAATCGTTCCATTGAGGTAATAAATAATGATGTTCGTGTCAATTAGAAACTCTTGTTCCATTCTTGGCGCATTTGTTTTAGTTCGGTTTCCACGTCCAGATTTAAGGGCGCGAGCAACCCAAAATAATTTTTAGGTTCAAAGATGGGTTTAGGCGCAGTCTTTTTCAATTGGCTCGCCAAATCCATCGGCAAATACGTTTGAATCGCTGTCCACAATTCTAATGGTAAGATAGCGTATTCAATCTGACCTTGCGTATTATAGATATAATTAATAGTCATAACCTTTTTGTTTTGTGCAAAGGTAAGGTTCTTTCTGCAAAAATAAAAAAAAGTGCTGCAAAATTTACACTTTGCAGCACTTTGTATCTTCATTTTACACAAATTCGTTATAATTCATTTTCATCACCCACAAATTCCTCCTCATAATCCATATCCAAATCATCCAACAAGCCTTTTGCTTTATTGGCTTCGTAGATCGATTTGGTGGTTACGAACAAGTTTTTGTATTCGCGCAAGCCCGTTCCAGCAGGAATGCGTTTGCCGACGATAACGTTTTCTTTCAAACCCGCTAAACCATCTTTTTTGGCAGCAATCGCGGCGGTACTCAAAACTTTGGTCGTTTCTTGGAACGATGCCGCTGAAATCCAACTCTCTGTGCCCAAAGAAGATTTCGTGATACCGAGTAATAACGGCATCGAAGTCGCTGCAACCGCATCTCTAAATTCGACTTGTTTTTTATCATTCCGCTTCAAAAACGAATTTTCTTCGCGCACTTGACGCAACGTGATTAATTGTCCCGCTTTCAAGCGATTGGAATCGCCCGCGTCTATGACCCATTTTTTGTCGTAAACGTAGTCATTTTGCTCATTAAATTCGTATTTTTCAACCGCTTCCCCTTCCAAAAACGTCGTATCGCCCGGATCCACAATTTCCAAACGCCGCATCATTTGACGAACAATCACTTCAATATGTTTATCATTAATCGCAATCCCTTGCGAACGGTAAACTTCTTGAACCCCATTCACTAAGTGCGTCTGCACCGCAAACGGTCCTTTGATTGCCAAAATATCTCTCGGCGCAGTGGCTCCATCCGACAACGGCGTACCCGCACGTACAAAGTCACCATCTTGTACCAAGATATATTTGCTCAAACCAATCAAATATTTGCGTTCTTGACCGTCTTTCGTGCGAATCGAGATTTCACGATTCCCGCGTTTGACTTTTCCGAGTTCAACGATACCGTCAATTTCGGCTACAACGGCTGGATTCGATGGATTCCGCGCTTCAAACAATTCCGTTACACGCGGTAAACCACCCGTAATATCCTGAATCTTGCCTAATTTTCTTGGAATCTTCACAATCCGTTGTCCCGATTTGATTTTCTGACCGTCGTTGACCGAAATGTGCGAGCCGACAGGCAACGTGTACGAACGCATATCTTCACCCGCTTCATTCACAATCTTGATAATTGGGATTTTACGGCGGTTTTTAGATTCGATAATCAACTTTTCAGCAAAACCCGTTTGGTCATCACGGTCTTCCCGATACGTTACACCTTCCTCTACGTCCACAAATAAGATTTTTCCGGGATATTCGGACACGATGACCGCATTAAATGGATCCCATTCACAAATCTTTTCATTCCGTTTGATTTCCTGTCCGTCCTTCACGAAAATCGTGGAACCATATTGTATATTATTGGTTGCCAATACTTTACCGGTTTTCGGCTCGACAATCCGTAACTCCCCAATCCGCGAAATAACGACATCACTGCGTTTGCCATCATCGTCCGTGAACGGAACCGTTACAATTTCGTCAAATTCGATTTTACCTGCAATTTTGGCAATCAATTCAGAATCTTGTTTCGAGGTAATCGCCGTACCACCCGTGTGGAACGTCCGTAACGTCAACTGCGTTCCTGGCTCACCGATCGATTGCGCCGCGATGATGCCGACCGCATCACCTCTTTCTGCAATCCGCCCTGTTGCCAAGTTCTTGCCGTAACATTTCGTACAAATACCGCGTTTCGTCTCACATGTTAAAACCGAACGAACTGTAACTGCTTCAATTCCAGCCTTTTCGATGCGTCCTGCGGTGTCGTCATCAATGTATTCCGCCGCCGTCACCAAAAGGCGTTCGGTTTCTGGATGATACACATCATGTAAACTATAGCGTCCCCGAATCCGTCCAAATAACGGTTCAATGATTTTATCTCCTTCTTTAAACGCCGTCACTTCAATGCCGCGCAACGTATCACAATCCTCTTCTCGGATTACAACATCTTGCGATACGTCCACTAAACGACGCGTCAAATAACCTGCATCCGCCGTTTTCAAAGCCGTATCCGCCAAACCTTTCCGCGCACCATGCGTCGAGATAAAGTATTCCAATACCGACAAACCATCTAAAAAGTTCGCCAAAATCGGGTTTTCAATGATCGCGCCGCCTGTATCGCCTGATTTTCTTGGTTTCGCCATCAAGCCCCGAAGTCCACACAACTGTTTAATTTGTTGCTTAGAACCCCGCGCACCTGAGTCCAACATCATAAATACGGAGTTGAAACCTTGTTTATGCGTGGAGAGTTCTTTCAATAAGGCATCCGTTACGCGATTATCCGCAAACGTCCAACGGTCAATGACTTGGTTATAACGTTCATTGTTCGTAATCAAACCCATATTGTAATTATCCCAAACTTCATCTACTTCGACTTGCGCCATATTCAACGTCTCTTCCTTGATACTCGGCGTAATCAAATCGCCCAATGTGAATGATAATCCACCTTTGAACGACCAATAAAAGCCCATTTCCTTGATTTCATCTAAGAAATTAGCGGTATCATGGAAATTCGTGCGTTTGATAACGTCGTTGATAACCACTTTTAAGTTCTTTTTAGTCAACAAAATGTTGATATACGGAACTCTCGATGGCACTGCTTCGTTAAAAATCACCCGTCCAACTGTCGTATCCATCAAACGATGCACAAAACGACCCGATTTTGGGTCTTCTTGCTTCACGCGGCACTGGATACATGCATGTAAATCAATTTTTTGTTCGTTGTAAGCGATAATCACTTCTTCCGCAGAGTAAAAACGGCTGCCTTCACCGCGCACTTTTAATTCTGGGGTTGATTTCTTTTCTTTCGTCAAGTAGTACAAACCCAAAACCATATCTTGAGACGGCAACGTAACTGGTGAACCATCTTGTGGGTTCAAAATGTTATGCGATGCCAACATCAAAATTTGTGCTTCCAAAATCGCCGCATGACTCAATGGTACGTGAACCGCCATTTGGTCACCGTCAAAATCCGCATTGAACGCGCCGCACACCAATGGATGTAATTGAATCGCCTTGCCCTCAATCAAACGTGGTTGAAACGCTTGGATGGATAAACGGTGTAACGTCGGCGCACGATTCAACATCACAGGATGTCCTTTCAAAATATTTTCGAGAATCTCCCAAATCACTTGGTCTTTTCGATCCACTAATTTCTTAGCAGATTTGACCGTTTTCACAATGCCGCGTTCAATTAACTTCCTGATAATAAACGGTTTAAATAATTCAGCCGCCATTTGTTTTGGCAAACCGCACTCGTGTAATTTCAAAGTGGGTCCAACCACAATCACCGAACGACCTGAATAATCCACCCGTTTTCCTAACAAGTTTTGACGGAAACGACCTTGTTTTCCTTTCAAAATATCACTCAATGATTTCAAAGCCCGTCCACCTTCTGCTTTGACGGCATTCGATTTGCGCGAATTGTCAAACAGCGAGTCAACAGCTTCTTGCAACATCCGTTTTTCGTTGCGCAAGATCACTTCTGGAGCTTTGATTTCTAATAATCTTTTCAAACGATTGTTCCGAATAATCACCCGACGATATAAATCGTTCAAGTCAGAACTCGCAAAACGACCCCCATCTAACGGCACTAACGGACGCAATTCAGGCGGAACGACAGGCAAATATTGAATAACCGTCCATTCTGGGCGATTTTCTTTGACTTTCATACCGTCACGGAACGCTTCCACCACGCGCAATCGTTTCAAAGCCTCTGATTTACGTTGTTGAGAACCTTCGGTAGCCGCCGCAACCCGCAATTTATAACTCAATTCGTCCAATTGCAACCGCGATAACATATCATGTACTGCATCAGCACCCATTTTGGCAACAAATTTGTCGGGATGACGTTCATCCAACGCATGTTGTTCTTTTGGGAGGCTGTCCATGATTTCCAAATAATCCTCTTCGGTCAATAAATCATTATTGTTTGTGCCGTCCAATTGTTTGATGCCCGCATTCACGACGACATAACGTTCGTAATAAATGATGGATTCCAATTTTTTGGATGACAATCCCAACATGTACCCAATTTTATTCGGCAACGACCGAAAAAACCAAATGTGTACAATCGGCACCACCAATTTAATATGTCCCATGCGCTCGCGGCGGACTTTCTTTTCAGTCACTTCCACGCCGCAACGGTCACAAACGATGCCCTTATATCGAATCCGTTTGTACTTGCCGCAATAACATTCGTAATCCTTAACAGGTCCGAAAATCCTTTCACAGAAAAGACCATCTCTTTCGGGCTTGTAGGAACGATAATTGATGGTCTCAGGCTTGAGGACTTCACCAAAGCTGCGTTCCAAGATTTCGTCAGGCGATGCCAGACTGATGGTAATGCTCTCGAAGCTATTATTCGCTCGATTGATGCTAACGGGTGCTTTTTTTAAAGACATTTACCAATCTATTTATTTAGTTTGAATTAGGAATGAAGGAACTTTTGATACTTTTTCCCGCAGATTTCGCAGATTGATGCGCAGATTTACGCAGATTTTTTATTTGTATATTAAAA
>JBEEMZ010000160.1:0-10967 GCA_041192405.1 Bacteroidota bacterium
CTCAAAGCCGAAAAGGAAAAAGAACATTTATTGCGGCTTAAAATGGTGCGAAAAATGTTAGATAAAGGAAATTCTGTAGAAACGATTGCAGATTTATTGGAGGTATCCGTTTTACAAATACAAGAATGGATTGAAACATTTAAAAAATAAAAAATATATTCTTGATGGTAGAAACAAATAAGTAGTTAAAGCGAAATAAACGATAACACGGTTTGGAAGGTTTGAAACCTTCCAAACCGTGTATCTAATTGGTGGTCAATTATTTGTATAAATAAAAAATTTGTCATTTATTTTACATCACCTACTTAAAAATGCCCTTTTTTTTAAGTAGCGCATTTTTATTTTAGTTCATTTCAATTATTTTGTATTCCGTTAATGCGTGCGCCGTGCTGCTTCCGCCCGCAAACTATTGCAAAAACCAATATAATCCTTTATCGCCAAACGCGCTTCTTCCAATAATTTAGGCGTTTCGGGCGCGATGTAACCACTTTTTGCAATGAATTCGGGCAACTCTTTATCAAAAAATAAAAAAGCTTTAATTTGATGATTCACGGCTAACTCCGCTTGTTCAATAGTAGTCATTTTGACATTTTTACGGGCATTTTCGTAAAAAGTAGGCACAAAATGTAGTTTGGCAATCAAAATTTCGGCTCGTTTCGCAGGCGCAATATCTTCATTTTTAATAATGCGATGAAAACCCACATGACAATTAAATGCCGCAGGATTAATTTGACTATTGGTCAAAAAAACGTCCACATTTTTTAAAATGCGTTGAATTTGAAAGTAATTAGGGCGAAAAGCCGCATTAATGGCATTCGTATCCACCAATTTTAATTTCGCTCGATACTGTTTTCCGAACAAACGAACACTATCCATATTCGCTTTGGAAGGAATAAAAAGTTTTTTCAATTGCAAATTATGGGCATCGAGTGGGGTTTCATCTGGGAAAATTTTATAAAACGATGCCTTGAAATCGGTGCAAAAGAGTGGAAAATCAATTTCAGAATTATCACAACCTGTCAATACGCTCGCAATTAGCATCCACAACAGGGTATATAAGCATAGTCTCCTCATCATTTTTTTTAAAAGGACTTGTTCTAAATCAAGGTATTTTTTGCAAAGGTTTGTATTTTTGCGAACACATAGGGACATAGGAGACATAGTGTATTGATAATTAATTAATAACCAATTGATTATCAATTAATTATTAATTAATTATCAACATTCTATGTCTCCTATGTCCCTATGTATTCGCAAAATTAAGCAAAAATTAATTATCAACAATTAAAATCACTCCATAATGACTGCAATTGCCGCAACCCATTTCAAATTTCCAAATCAAACCGCTTTTTATAAAGGCAAAGTACGCGATGTTTACACGATTGATAACCATTTAGTGATGGTTGCATCGGACCGAATTTCTGCCTTTGACCATGTTTTGCCTCGTGCGATTCCGTTCAAAGGGCAAGTTTTGAACCAAACTGCCGCTTATTTCCTTCGTGCTACAACAGATATTGTACCGAATTGGCTCCTTGATACGCCCGACCCAAATGTAAGCGTTGGCTTGCTTTGCGAACCGTTTCGAGTCGAAATGGTGATTCGCGGCTATCTCACAGGACACGCATGGCGTACTTACGCGGCGGGTAAACGGGAGTTATGCGGTGTGCGGTTGCCTGATGGGCTTCGGGAAAATGACCCATTTCCAACACCTATCATTACACCAACGACCAAAGCCATGGAAGGACATGATGAAGATATTTCAAGAGAAAATATTATTGCTCAAAACATCGTTTCTGAAAAAAATTATGTGGTTTTAGAAGATTATACGCGTGCTTTATTCCAACGAGGAACACAAATGGCTGCTGAACGTGGTTTGATATTGGTGGATACGAAATATGAATTTGGTAAATATGAAGGGCAAATTCGAGTCATTGATGAGATTCATACGCCAGATAGTTCTCGTTATTTTTATAAAAAGGGTTATGAATCGCGTCAATCAAATGGTGAAAAACAGGTTCAATTATCGAAAGAATTTGTGCGGGAATGGTTGATGGCAAATGGTTTTCAAGGAAAAGCAGGTCAGAAAGTGCCAAAAATGACTGATGAATGGGTCAATGAGATTTCAAAAAAATATATACATCTATACGAAACTGTTACAGGACAAATATTTGTTCCTGCACCACAAGCGGAGCGTTTGGACAAAATGGAAGCGGCTGTATTAGATTTTTTGAATTAAGTCTAAGAATAATAGTTGGAAAAAGCAATTGTAGCCAATTATTATTCTTATAATTATTTAAAAATCAACGACTTAGAATTTTAACAAAAAAATGACAAAATAAAAAATGACTTTTAGTAAAAAAGAATGTCTGAATAATGTTAAAATTGCAAAAGTTTTCACAATGTGAAAAACATTTTTTTCAAATTTATTTTTAATTGAATTAAATCAAAATTTAGACAATGGGAAAAGTTCTTGTTAGCCTTTTGATGTGTTGCTTTTTAGCATTGGACGTATTCGCACAAGCTCCTGCTGCGGCACCTGCACAAGCAGATCCTGCTGCTGCGCCTACTAAAAAAACAGTTAGTAGAGGAAAATCTAAAAAAGCGACTGAAGCGAAACCTGCCGAAGCAGCAGCTACACCCGCAGCACCTGCAACCGCAGCTACGCCTGCTGCACCAGCTGCGCCTGCTGTACATAAAGATAAAAAAGCTCCAAAAGAGCATAAAGCACATGCCCCTGGCACTGCAACTTCTGGTACAGACAAATTGATTGGTAAAGATGCAAAAGGTCATGATGTTTATCAAGGACCAAAAGGCGGACAATATTACATCAGCAACGGCAACAAACAGTATTTGGATAAAAAAGAAAAATTGAAAGTTTAATTTATTGTTACAATAGATTGATTTTCAATGAAAAACGATTGCGTTAATTTTGTAAATTGGCGCAATCGTTTTTTTTATGCTAATACTTACCCAACATAAAGGTATCCACATTGCTACCATAATCATTCTTTAAACGATTATTTCGCCGTTTCAGTTTTGACATTTTTGCAATTAAACGCGGTGTGGGTGTTGTTACATCCGATTTAGGCAACGCAATTTGCTTAGAAGCGGTTGATAAAACCATTTCTCCTTCAGCAGGTTCGGACGAAACCGATTGTTTTGGTGCATGCTCAATAGGTCTATTTGCAGAGGACTCCACATTCGGAAGCGTAAACGCCACAGATGTTGCCATCAAGTTAGAATCCGCAGGTTGCGACTGCGTTCCTTGCACCGTTTGAGGCATGTCTGTAACTTTTTCTCCCACACTAAACACTTTTTCTTCAAAAAGTTGATTCATAAACTGAACACAACCTTTTTTATTAGCATGTTGATAATCACCAAATGCCTCCGTCGTAGTGAGTGCCGCCGAATAATCCGTTACAGTCAAACCTGTTTTTGCTTCCACCAACGTTTTCAATGGTGTCAAAAAGCTATCTCGAATCGTTTCTGCAAATTTCGGAAAATAAGGACTAATCACTAATTTCACATCCGTCCCTTGACTTCTTGCAAAATCAATCATTTCTTTCAAATGATCCACCATTTCGGGCATCACACGCATTTTATAAGATTTCAAACTCGTATTAGTTGCCATTTTTTCAGAAATGACCCTATCTAATAACCAATCTTCATCCGTTTTGTTGCGATAATTGAAGGCGCGTTGAAATACTTCGCTATTGTGGCGGTACAAATGACTCACTAACCCACCATAATAAACGGTTTTATCATATCTCGTAATCAAGGCTTTCAAACTATCCGAATAAGGCGAATAAACATTAAACGCTGCTACAAATAAATCATCTTTACGGTCGCACATTGTTACATCAATGACCATCGTTTTCGGTGCACCGTTTTTTTGAAATTGGTCGCGCACCAAAACAGTTGCTAAATCGGCAGGCATACCGTTGTAGCTGATATTCAATGTATTAAGTCCCGTCAATCGTTCTATTTCAGGTTGGTAAAAGCCTAATCCGCGAGAATTGCCTACCAATAAAATATCCGCTTTGGCATCGCCCCGATAAAGGCGCGAGTATCTAAATTGACTATTCAAAGTTATTTTTTGTAAAAAATAGCCAAATAAGCGGTCTCCAATAAAACTAAGTGTTAAAAAAGTTGCAATCCATGAAAAATGTCTCATAATTAGTGGGATTTTAAGCCAAGTAAATTAAAACTTGTAAACAACTCAATGGGGAAAATTGACTTCCTTTATGCTTTGGCAAATTCGATATTTTTCCGCAGATTTTCGCCGAATGAAGGGTTCAAACCCAAAAATTCGCGTAAATCTGCAGAAAAAATTGCTCCTTTTCTAAAGGAAAAATCTTTATTAAAATATTTAACTATTTGTAAATTATTGATTATCAAATTTTTGCAAATAATTTATTTTTTAAAATTGAAAGTAAATAAATGCTTTTGACCCAAATGTGCCAAAAAAGGCTATCAACCACAAGAGTATGCTATATGACACGACTCGAAAAGGCGTATTTACCAAAGCCAATTTTTGCAAATTTTGCACATTATTATTCATGGTTTCAGCCGCCAACAAAATCGCTATCAATACAAAAGCCTTCACAACCATAAATTTATTAATAACAGTGTCCCAACTAAATCCATCTAAACTGACAATGCGTTCAATCACTTTCAAGGCGGTGGCCAAATTTTCTGCTCTGAAAAAAATCCATGCAAAACAGGTCAATGAATAAACTATCATAATATCAATACCTGTTTGCATCCATTTCGGCATTTTGATTGCATCTTCCAATGCACCAAATTTTTTACCGACTAAACGTTGAACGACCAAATAAAAACCATGTAAAAAGCCCCAAATAATAAAAGTGTAATTCGCGCCATGCCACAATCCGCCTAAAACCATCGTTAAAACCAAATTGCGATAAGTCATAAACACGCCATTTCGATTGCCGCCCAAAGAAATATACAAATAATCTCTCAACCAAGAAGATAATGAAATATGCCAACGCGTCCAAAATTCAGAGAAATTTTTAGAAAAATAAGGCGTTCTAAAATTCCAAGGGAAGTCGAAACCTAACATATATGCTAATCCACATGCAATATTTGAATATCCAGAAAAATCGCAGTAAATTTGAAATGAGTAAAAGATTACGCCTAAAAGAATATGTAATGATGAGAATCCATCGGGCGCATTGAAACATTGATCCACAAAAGGAGCTAATGAGTCTGCAATAGCCACTTTTTTGAAAAACCCCCATAAGATTTGCCCAAAGCCCTCAATAATCCTGTTCCAATCAAATTTCTTGTCTGCTCTAAATTGTGGCAAAAAATCGCGCGCCCGCACAATTGGGCCCGCTACTAATTGCGGAAACAAGGCTACAAAGGTCGCAAAACGGAAAAAATCGCGTTCTGCTTTGATTTCTTTTTTATACACATCAATCGTATAACTCATGGATTGGAACGTATAAAATGAGATTCCAATCGGCAAAATAATGTGCAATGTATGCCAACTCGGAGTAATTCCACCTATTTTCAACAAATTAATAAACGAATCTATGAAAAAATTGAAATATTTGAAAAAACCGAGAAAACCTAAATTCATGCACACACTCAATGTTACTAACTGTTTTTTTTTCGTTGCGTCGGTAGTGTCCTCTATAAAAATCGCCAAACTGTAATCCAAAATGGTCGTGAACATGACAATCCCAAGAAACCGCCAATCCCAAGAACCGTAAAAGATGTAACTGGCAATCAAACAAAGCCACATTCTATCTCTGCCTTTCAATATGAAATATAACGGCAGAAAACAAGCAATAAATTGTAAAAATAAAATACTGTTAAAAACCATAATGTTAGTTTTTAAATCGGGTTATAAGTGGTTCGTTAATTATTTAGTTAAAGCATTGATAATCAATATGTTAACTAAATAACCAATTATTTTATTCTGAAATATGTTTTTTCAATGTTTCTTTAAAAATCAAATAACCTGCCACATTCAAATGAATGCCGTCTTTAGACAAATTCGACTGTAATGCGCCTTCTGAATCAATCATTTTAGAATGTAAATCCAAATAAGACAATTGATATTTCATTGCAATCTTTTGAATCCCTTGATTTAATTCGACAATATCTTCATTACGCAATCCTGAATGTCTAAGAGTGTTATGAATTGGCAATACACTTTCCAAATATAATTTTGAACCAGGAGTCAATTGTCTAATTTGAATAACAATTGATTCGTAATTTGAAACAATATTCGGAACATTATGAAATATTAAATCATTTACGCCAATCAACAAAAAAATCTTACGAGGATGAGCATTTGTTATTTGCGGCAATCGTGCCAAAATATCTTCTGTACCATCTCCAATAATGCCTCGATTGATGATATTTGGATTTTCAAATAACTCTGACCACTCACATAAGGCTGTGATACTATTGCCAAGCATCACAATGTGTTGATTCTGAATAGGTAACGTTTTAAATAATTCCGTTCTTTGTTCTTTTAAAACCGTCATTCCTTGTCCTCGATGTTTGACCAAATAGTAGAAATAACGGGGGCTTCCTATTTTCCATATTGCTAAAACAGTTCCCCCGATAAATACAAAATTAAATGCTAACGACAAGAACAACAATCTTTTTTTCATTTGGCGTTCAAGATTTCATCAATAGATACTTGAACCGTATGCTCAGAATGTTTGAAATTTTTATCAGGATTACGCATCTTGAACATAGCGGTGAATTGTCGCGCTGCAAATTGAGGCAGTGACCCAATGGCATTCCAAATAGGTTGCGGCACACGACTCAAATACAAAGACAAAAAAATGTTCAATCCGAAGATGCCAATTGCGACAAACATCGCCAAAGCCATTTTCCAACTCAGTAACGCGCTGATGCACATCCATATCAAGGAAATTCCTAATAAAATGAACATTGGCGGTATAATTGTGGTCAAACCAAATAATAATTGATTCCAATTAAATAAGAAAAATCCCCGCAATACTAAACCAAGTGTATTTGGCAAATTTTGAAAGTACGAATAAAGCCAGCGTCCGCGTTGTGTTTCAACGGCATCGCCTGTTGTCACTTTTTCGTCATAAATGAGGGCATCTTTTGCATAAACAATTTTTTCCTTTTGATAAAGGAGATGATTTTGCAAGATCTTATCTTCCTGTAACATTTTTTTCCCCAAATGCTTGCCTGTTTCAATCTCAGGAGAAGTCAAATATCCTCTGTACAATTCGGTTTCGACAGCCATGCCAGAACCAGAAATTACAGAGGATGACCCCAACAAATACGGAACATATCTTTCGATATAATTTTTATAAAACTCTCCTAATGAATCCATTGCAGCAAAAGTGGTATCCAAATTCTTCGCAGTTCGCTGTCCTTGAATAGACGTATATCCACAATTGGCATATTCATTTACAATTTTTAGAAAATCTGGATGAGCCAAATTATCTGCATCGTAAATCACTGTAAAATCATGCGAACGGCGATAATGTTCCATCCCATGAATAATGGATTTTACCTTCAAATTCAACGGGTCTTCAGGACGCAAAACCATCAAGCGTTCATCTTGAATATCCCAATTATCAATGTCACAATTATCCGCAATTAGATAAATCAAATGATTTTGATGCGTCTGTTTTAACAGAGATTGAACCAACGGTTTTGCAATTTCAGCATTCCGATAAGCGGTGATGATATTCCCAAAATCATAATCTTGCAAAGGACGACGCATTTTCAATCGCTCTCGAAAAAGCAAGGAAAAAGCCACCATTATAAATGGAAAAACCAAAAATAAAATTAAAATAAATGTTATCGCATAGTATAAAAATATCATAAAAAGTTGGTTTTCAATAGTTTAAAAGATGGTTCTTATTTAGTTTGTTGTTTAGTTGTTTAGTTAAAATCATTGATAAGCAACTAAACAACGAACCTTTAATTTCGCACGACTGAGGGAACTAACACTGCATCTTGTGGATGCGTACTGGAAAATGCGTCTGAAATGTTCCACCAAACAGCTTGAATAAATACTTTTGCATGTTTCCACTCGCCCCTCAGTGCGTAACGAAATAAATTTTTAGGAATCGTAAAAAATACTAAAAACAGCGCAAATAGTACTAAGGAAATATGCCCTGTATTGCGCCTCATAAAATAAATCCGATTTCGATTGAGGTAATATGTCTTCAATGGACTCGACGGGCCAACTGTGACCGATTCTTTATGATATACTTTTGCGTTAGGCTCTACCCAACATTCATAACCTGCTTGGCGAATGCGGGCGCACCAATCTAATTCTTCATAATACAAGAAAAAATCATCTGCCATCCAACCCACATCTCCTGCCACTAATTTTGGAACCATCATGGCGGCTCCATGTGCATAAGCACTTGGTTTCGCAATTTTATATTGTCCGTTATCTAATTCCTTTTCACCAATCGTTCGATTTCGCGCTGTAACAGAATTAACTTCGGTCGTACCTGCATACTGAATCAAATCTGGCTCTATGCCTCGCTTCTCATTGTTATAACATAACAATGGACTTGCAATCCCTAATTTGGGACGATTCCCAAACAAAGTCAACAATTTTTCCAAACAACCATCTGTTAATTCCGCATCGTTGTTGATGAAAAATAAAAAATCGCCTTTTGCAACGCGCACCGCCAAGTTATTACCGCCCGCAAATCCCAAATTTTGTTCGCTAATAATTACCTTGACTTCTGGATAATATTGCATCAAATGAAATTTTGGATTTTCACGCGATGCATTGTCCACTACAAAGATTTCAACATTTTTGTAACTATTGCGCCGAATAGAATCCAGTAACTCACAAGTCAATCCAAGTTGATTGTAATTTACTGTAATGATACTGACCAAAGGTTGAGTGTCCACAGTGTTGAATGATTTATAAGTTTAATATATATTTTGATTTGAAAGAAATTTTAACAAAAAGTTTACAGGTTCGTGGTTCATTGTCCTAAAAACGGTTAACCAAGAGCACCACGAACCCATTGTAAACTTAAATCAAACATTTTCTTTCTGGAACAAAGCCGGTATTGTTTTCAATATCAATTTGATGTCGTACCAAACTGAGTAATTTTTTGCATAAGTTAAATCCAAACTAATGCGTTCTTCGACGCTCATCGCGCCGCCTTTTCCGCGTTTCGTCACTTGCCATAAGCCTGTCATGCCCGCAGGTGCAAGAAATCGCAGTGCCCATTCATCATTTGTCAATTGTTCTGCTTCGTACAGAGGCAACGGGCGATTTCCAACCAATGACATATCTCCTTTTAACACATTAAACAATTGAGGCAACTCATCTATACTCGAATTACGGATAAATTTCCCAATCCTTGTAATGCGCGGGTCATTCGCAATTTTAACAAAAGTAGGGCCCGTTCCATTGCTTTCATACTGATTTAAATGTTGCAAATCTTTCAATCGCTTATCTGCATCTGGAAACATAGACCGAAATTTCCAAAAATCAAATACTTGATACCCTACACCCGCCCGTTTCGAGCGATAAAAAATAGGACCACGGGACTCCAATCGAATCAATAATGCGACAATCAAAAATAAAGGGCTTAAAAGAATCAAAATAATCGTTGCACCAATCATGTCAAACATCCGCTTTGACAAAGGCATTTTAAAGGCTTCTTTAGGTTCTGCATCACTGCGCTCTCTTTCAGTCTGGATTTCTTGCTTGAAAGCATATAAGAATTCTATCCGATTCAAAATGTCTGTCCAATCTAATGGCATAGTATATACATCATCAATACCATATTTAACTGCATCTGCATTAAACTTTTGCATATTATCATTAATCGCTATCAATGGTATATTTTTCAAAATCGGATGTCTGCCTACTGCTTTTGGTAGTGCAAAATCATCTTTACATAACAAGTTGTAATCCGCAATGACAGCATAAGGTCGCTCAACAGAGGGACGAATCGCAAAAAGTGCCTCTGCTTGACGTAAATGCTTGACTCGAAATGCGCCCTGCATAGGTGCGTCCGCAAGCATTGCTCCTATAATGCGGTCACTGTTGTCTAAAATGAACACATCCTTTTGTAGTTTAGATGTAGGTGATATAGCGGTCATAGTTAGTACACGTATTCTAATAGTGATGTTTTTTAATGTTTAATCATTTGATATTCAACAATTTATGCCATTGCTAAAGCTCCAGCATTTACCTGTTTCAATACCTTGCTCACTTTATCTTTCAACGCTACTGGATTGAAAGGCTTTTGAACATAATTCTGAATGCCTAATGCAAAGGCTTCAATAATGTCATCTTCGTCTTCATTAGCCGTTAGCATGATTACAGGAATGTCTTTATATAAGCCGCTTCGGTTGATTTGGCGCATAAAATCCAATCCATTGAGGCGCGGCATGTTGATATCCAAAATAATCATATTTGGAATATTGCCCGCAGCTAACCATGCCATGCCTTCAATACCGTCTTTTTTGGTGATTACTTGATAGTTTTCACCCCGAAATGTGGTTCCAAGTAGAAGTCTCACTGAATCGTGGTCTTCTAAAATTAAAATATTTGTTTTTTGTTTTGTCATTATCAAACCGAATTACAAATTGGTTAAAAAGATAATGAAACGAATCGTAAAAAAAGCAATATTTTTACAAAAGGTTGCATTGAGTCAAAAAGCTTGGTTTAAGGGATGACTATACGAACCTCTGAGCTATCTGCATACGAGATAACACATAATTATTTTTTAACACATTCATATTATTGATTTTCAGTTCAAAAAAATAGTCATGTAAAGAGTTACGTCCATTAGCATTCCTCAAAACAATACAAACATATCATTTTATATGATAATGTTCTATTAGTAAGTATGATTTAATCATATATGTTCCCAAAAGTATAAAATTTCTACAAGCTACGCGATTTAGAAGTTATAAGTTTTCGACTGTATGTTACACAATGTTTTCCCGTCAAA
>JBEEMZ010000161.1:0-10954 GCA_041192405.1 Bacteroidota bacterium
AGAAACGGCAAAAAACATAACTACCAAATTAGGCAAAAGTATATTGAATCTGCTTTGTAGGAACAAAGGTTTTGGGCGGTGTTTTAAATCCACTATTCGCGCTTGCCATTCTGTCGAGTCGCGCCTCCAACAAATAAGTATTAAAATCATTGTTTTTATCCTTTTTTTCAGACGGCTGCTTTTCAAAATCATAAATTTTTAGCAAAAAAAGATAGTGTAGAGAAACAGCAATTTTTGCTTTGGAAAAAGCGATTCTACGCATTTTTTTGACAATAATTCAACCAACTTGTTTATCTTTGGACTCTAATCCATCTTTTTTATTAAAACTAAACCATTTCACCATGCGAAATATTGAATTAAGTAGTTTGAATCTGCACGATATCGTGTCGCGTTACCATCTCAACGGCATTGACGTTTGGAAAAGCTATCTGGAATATCCGTTTTTTCGGTTGTATGCCGACCCTGTTGCGTACATTTATTGTGAGCGAACGAGTTATCCTCGAAAAGAAGGGCAGGAACCCGAAATGAATTATCTTTTTCACCTCGTTATCGAAACAGGAAAATATGAATTGGTCGCAAAAGGAACCGATTATCTGGAACTGCGCAAAAAAGGCGATGAATGGCAAGAGGCTTTTCGAGAAAAACATTTCGGAAAGCGAGAGCCTTTTTGAGATGCAGTAACTCATTAAGGGATGTGGAAAATAAAAATCTACCCAATTCAGCCACGAATTACACGAATTTTCACTAATAATTCGTGCTAATTCGTGTAATTCGTGGCAAAATCGCGGGTATGTTATTTTTTTCCACGTCCCTAAAATTGCGTCCATTTATAAAAATGGACGCAATTTTAATTTCACAAAACGATACCCGAATTTTACAAATTTGCATTTGGGATTTGCTCCTTTGCGAATTGGTGCTTACTTTTGTTCAAAATTTGCTTTTAAAACAAATATTTTTAAATAAAATATAAATTTTTAAAACAATGCGTTATTTTAACACCTCTGGACCCAACATTATTGAACAACATTACACCTTGATTCGCACCGATTTAATCAAAGAAGGGATGCGCAAGGTGCGAAATGACCGTTATTTCACAATTTGGGCTCCGCGTCAGACAGGCAAAAGTACCTACTTTAATCAATTAGCGACGGAATTGACGAAAGCAGGTTACAAAGTGGCTCATGTCAATTTTGAAAATTACAAAGAAGCGACTTTAACGACTTTTTTGTTGGATCTTCACATCCAATTCAAAACGTTTTGGGATTTAGATTTTTACAATCTGGATTTACAAGCGACGTTTCTTAAAATTGCAAGTCTTCAAGACCCAAAATTAGTGTTGATTGTGGATGAAGTAGAAGGTATCAATACTGAATTTTTCGGACAATTCTTGCATTCGATTCGCAAAGTCTATCATTCTCGACAATCGCATGCTTTAAAATCGGTGATTTTAGTGGGCGTAAGTAACATTGTTGGAGTCGTTCAAGACAATGCAAGTCCCTTTAATGTAACGGATAATTTGAATATTCCTTATTTTACCAATGAGGAAACATTCGCATTATTGGGACAGCATGAAACGGAAACAGGGCAATTATTTGCGCCTGAAGTCAAAGCTAAAATGAGTGAAATCACGGCAAATCAACCAGGATTAGTGAATGGTTTTGCTGCAAAACTCATTCATTATCAACCGAATAAGCCAATCATTGAGGTTGCTGATTATCTGATGGTCGAAGAACTTTATTTGAAAGAAGATATTGATAAAAATATTTCAAATATTATTAATAAAGGCAATAAATATCGCAGCTTTGTAGAGCGATTGTTGTTCACGGAAGAAAAAGTGCCTTTTCAAATTTACAAAGAACATATTAAAGATTTGTTTGTAAACGGGATTATCATTCCTGATGCTCAAAAATTTGTGACTTTTCGAGTGCCCTTATACAAAAAATGTTTGCATGATGCGTTTTATCCATATTTGAATGGGGAGCAAAATCGAATTCAAAAAAATATTGATATTGACGAGTATTTCACCGAAACAGGCCGCTTGAAAATGCCTAAAGTCATTGAAAAATATAAAGAATATGCCAAAATGCGCGGTTTTCGATTCTTTTTAGAGCGAGATGACAAAGGAAAAGTGGTTTCGATTCGAGAGGCGGCTTTGATGTATAGCTTTGAAACGTATGTGAGTGCCTTTCTCGGCGTTGTGGGCGGTTCGTCGTATATTGAACCGCATATTAATCTCGGGGTTGCCGATATTACGATTGATATTAATGGACAAAAGGCTGTTATTGAAGTCAAAGTATATCATAATATTACGCAATTTAAAAATGGTAAAAATCAAACTGCCTATTATGCGACTCGAATGGGGCTGACCGAAGCGACTTATTTGGTTTTTGTGGATTCCGAAGTGACGCATCGGCTGGTTCTTGAAAATGTAGATTTGATACTGGGTGTTACGGTCACAACTTATCTCATTCCTTACGATTTGAAAACCGATTTCAAGAAGAAAAAAGGGCAGTAAGTAATGGATTCCGAAATCTATCCTTAAAATAAAACAATCAAAATGAAAAAAATGAAAGCTGCGTGGTTCGCTTTATGGAAGGGCACGACCGTACTTACTTTTTCAATCTTATGGTGTTGTTGTGCGGTCAAACCTGAAAAGGTTTCCGTCACGAGCCACAAAAAATGGAAATTAGTCTGGAGCGACGAGTTTAATAAGGTCGGTTTGCCCGATACGACGAAATGGGGTTACGATGTGGGCGGTCACGGCTGGGGCAATAACGAATGGCAATATTATACGGACGGCGATTCCAATAATGTTTTTGTCAAAAATGGGATTCTTTCGATAACCGCCCGCAAAGAAAAAAAACAGGGCAAAGATTATTCTTCAGCACGGATGGTCACACGCGGAAAAGCGGATTTTACGTATGGACGCATCGAAATTCGAGCAAAATTGCCCAAAGGACGCGGTACTTGGCCCGCAGGTTGGATGTTAGGCAGCAATTTAAATGAAGTTGGCTGGCCCCTTTGCGGCGAAATTGATATTTTAGAACATGTCGGTTTTGACCCTGATACGGTCGTAGGAAGCGTCCACACCGTCACCTATAACCACATTAAAGGCACGCAAAAATCAAAAAAATTGTTTATAAAGAATCCTTATACCGAATTTCATACGTACAGCATCGAATGGACAGCAGAAAAAATGGATTTTTTATTGGACAATATTCCGTATTTAACGGTTCAAAATGAACATAAAACCGATAAAGAATGGCCCTTTGACAAACCTCAATATCTATTATTGAATCTCGCAATTGGTGGGAATTGGGGTGGCGAAAAAGGGGTGGACGACACGATTTTTCCCGTGCGCATGGAAGTGGATTATGTTAGGGTTTTTCAGTAAAAGAAATTAGTTTTGCCTATTTTGCCAATGAACGCAATTTTATTTTGTAAAACAGGATGCGAATTTTACGAATTTTCACGAAGGTGCGTGTATGTATTCGCAACGCCGACCCAAGACGCTAATGAACCAGCATTTCCATGCAAATAAAAGATTAAACCTTTGGATTTTTCTGCCTTAAATAACAATCCGTTGATTAAAATATTATCTTTTGTTTTGAAATGGAGTTCTTCAAACGGCTCTGTAAACTGAAAATGGTATTGTTTATTCAATTTTTTGGGAAAGAAAATGAATTTTTCTTGCGAAAAATAAACAAAAGTACACACGCCTATATATAGGAGTAGTGCGCTTAGAAGGATTTTTAAAAGAATTGTTGTCATGTATCATGAATTTAGCCACGAATTTAACGAATTTTCACGAATCATTTATGAAAATTTGTTGAATTTGTGGCTAAATATTGAATTAATTGGAATACAATGGCACTGAAATCCCCAATTGAAAAGGTAGATTGACCGAAACACGTCCCACATCGCCCACTACGATAGAGCCATAAACAGAGGCTTTTTGGAATTTATAATTTACCGTGAATTGATGGAAAAAGATTTCAGGCAACAGAAATGCCGTACTTGAAGCCCCACCAAACATATAACGAACCAAAAGGGAATGCTCCTTTTTTAAGTGTATTTTTAAACCTGTGGTCACGCCTGCAACGAGCGAAAGCGGTGATTCGACATTTCCTCTAACCGTATTAAAATTATTAATGGTTCGTTGTGCAAAGCGAAAAGTATCTCGAAAACGGGTATAATCACCTGTTTCGTGGTGAAGCGCGATACTGATACCAAAAATTTGCCATGCTGCTTCGTCGTTTAAAGGAATGCTCCAAGTTTGGAATGCACGCAAACCCAATCCTCTATACATTAAAGATTTTTCTATGTTGTTGACATTTGCAAGATACTGACCAGCAAACCCATACAAACCTAATGCGACTTCTCTATAAGTACTTGACCAAGCAATATGCGCCGTAAAGGAGCCATTCGCATTTTTATCGCGTGTTTGGTAAATGGAACCACTGCTAAGACTGCCACCTGCATACGCTTGAAATTGGGTTTGACCGTCTTTACAAGTCGGCGTTTCCAGGTAAGATAATTGTTGACCTTGATAAGCGGGTCCGTAAACAGAGCAATTGCTCATCAAAAAAGAAAGTGTAATTAAACAAATTAAGTATAATGTTTTATTAATCATTGAAATAAGTATTAAAAAATTAAATATTATAATTGTAGGAGCATCCAAAGAGATGAGTTGCATTTCCAACGAATGCCCCTATGTTTCCTATATCCCTATGTGTTTGCAAGGTTGCGCCAATACAAAATGCCTGTCGCAGTGTAAGTGCTCGCCAATAACAACGTTGCAAAAATCAAATGTAATGGTTGAAATACGGGTGGAATTGCCCATTTTGCCATCCCAATCCCCAAAGTAATCTCACAAAATAACGAAATTAAAATCAAAAAACATATATTTTTTAAAACATTATTTTCAAAATAAGCCGCTTTTCGTAAATTCCAAACCCAATACAATATAGCTGCTGCCAATAAATAATATCCAAAACGATGAATATCATAAATCGTCCCCAAATTTTCTAACCAAATATTGCGGTCATTGGTATTTAATTGTTGTGCAACAATATCCACACGTTCCCGAACCTGCGTTCCAAGTAGCATTTGAATAAAAATTAATACGGTTGTGCCGATGCCGCCGCCGATAAAGTTCATCGGTCGCAATGTAAGATTACGATTCACATTTGGATTTGCATCGTCCGCAATTAAAACTGCTGTCAACAACATTAAAAGAATTAACATGGCTAATCCAAGATGCGCCGTAATAATCCCAGGCATCAGATTCGTTGAAACGACGATTGAACCTAACCAACCTTCGATGCCAACGCCTATAAAACTGAATAAACTGAGCCAAAAAACCGCAGGGCGTTCTTTCCGAAAAGGTAAGGCGCGTATCAGCGTTGCAAAAATGAGTAATCCGATGATAACGCCCAGTAAACGATTTAAATATTCAATCCAAGTTTTAGTGGCATTAAAAGATTCTTCTACTTGTATTGTTTTGTCATTCAATATTTTATGAGCAATTTCGGTCGCGCCCATCTTTTCCAAACGCTTTGCAATACGTGCATTTTTGTCTAATCTTTTTTGCAAATAAATCGTTTTATAATCGGCGGGCAATTGTGCTACATCTATTGGCGGAACCCATGTGCCAAAACATTTAGGCCAATCGGGGCAACCCATGCCGCTACCTGTGCTGCGCACGATGCCGCCCACAAAAATTAATAAGAGAAATGCGTAAATGGTAAAAATAGCCGTTTGGCGATATTTTTTTAAAATAATAAGTTGCATTTGTTTAAATTTGAATGATGAAAAAGAACGGATGATTTATAAAAAATAAACAATTGATTTTACAATTAGTTGACAATCAATTGTTTAAAAAAATCATCATTTCTCAATTATCATTCATCACGCTCAAGGGCGTAAAATTAGTCGAAAAACTGCACGAAAAAAAACAAAAAAATATATATTTGCATCGTCTTTTGAATCGTTTGATTACAATTCAATATCCTGCAATCACATTAACAAAAAATAGCAGCCGTGTCTCGAAATCTTGTTATTATTCCGACGTATAACGAAAAAGAAAACGTTCTTAAAATCGCAGAAGCGGTGTTTGCTTTGCCGATGCCATTCGATGTGCTTATCATAGATGATGGCTCGCCCGATGGAACTGCACAATTAGTTAAAAATCATCAAGTTATACGTGCAGGTAAACTGTATTTGGTGGAGCGAAAGGGGAAACTTGGTTTGGGGACAGCGTATATTTGCGGATTTCGTTGGGGCTTGGAACACGGATATGATTACATTTGTGAGATGGATGCCGATTTTTCGCATCCGCCGAAAGATTTGATGCGACTCGTGAACGCTTGTACGACAGGTGGCGCGGATGTAGCTGTTGGTAGCCGTTACGTCAAGGGTGGAAAAGTTGAAAATTGGCCTGCTGACCGTTTGATTTTGTCGTATGGTGCGTCCGTGTATGTGCGCATAGTGACGTGGATGCCTGTCAAAGACCCGACCGCAGGATTTGTTTGTTACAAGCGTAAAGTATTGGAAACCATTGATTTAGATAAAATTCGGTTCATCGGTTACGCGTTTCAAATTGAAATGAAATTTGCAGCGCACACGTCAGGATTCTCGGTGCAAGAGATTCCAATCACATTTATTGATCGGGTAGAAGGGACTTCCAAAATGAATTCGGGAATTATCAGCGAAGCAATTATGGGCGTTTTGCAAATGCGATGGGCGCGATTTTTTAAGGATTATCGCAAGGAAGCGCAATGACCTTCCTAAACGACCCTACCATTTGGAAGGTTTAAAACCTTTCTAAACGACCCTACCGTTTGGAAGGTTTTAAACCTTCCAAACGGTATATTTAATTGATAATCAATTATTTATGTAAAAAAGAGGCTTGTCGTTTACTTTGCATGACCTACATAATCGAATTTTAACAACTTTTTTAACATACTTTTTTTGAAAAAAAATGAAACAGCTACTTTTTTTAACACTTTTTTGTACGGGTAATGTAATTGCCAAAGCACAAGACTGACCAGAGAATAAGATGCTTTCCTAATTCTTAGCATTTACCAATGTAAAACCTGCTTGAATTTTCCGCAAATTAATCCCAATTCTTTCTGCGTCGGGGCTTGTCCAAGCGTATGCAATTGCTTTTTCCTTCCCTTCTTCATACACCGCCAATTTTAACACAGCAATAGTTTTCTCATACATAACTTGCGCTAACTCAATGGTATAAGGCGTTACAGTGCCATTCGCAAGTACAACGCGCCGCTTCCAACCCTGATCATGCAACCGCAAATTGCCTACAAAATCATATTTATCTTCTTTACCATCTTTCTGAATGGCAAACCAACCTTTAAACGCTTTACAACGCAATAACTTATGATGAATTTTCCCCAAATGTCCAAACACATATTTACCATTTTCATCTGTTGCCTCGTCGCGTATCCACAAAGCGTCTTTTGTCAATCGCAAACTATCCATAATATAAATGTGTTTACCGCTTCGTTTCGACACAAAATTACAGGCTTTTTCTTTCATATAACCAATGAACGCCTCTTTTTCGCGTTTCCAAAAAACAGCGCAGCCCTCTGAATTAGTAAAATCATCTATTTTTAAATCTTTCAAAATCAATGGATTATGATTTGCACTAAAATAAAGTTTTTCATTTTTGAAAGTAAAAATATCTAATCGAATCGCTTTTTCTTTTTTATCGGCTGAAAAACGATACATCCGCATCCGATAAATTTTATCAGTGTCGCCATCCATGTATTGTTTTACAAACAAAAGGTTTTGCCCCAAAGCAGGGATTTCAGCAGCCGAAAAAATAGAATGAATGTGTTCGTGCCGTAAAGAATCAGGTATTTTATCTTCTTTTTCCTGCCAAACTTGTTGGAAATTGTCAAATTCGCCTGTTAGTTGTTTTAACAATGCTTTTACATCGTTTTTACTGCTTTGCGCATCGGTGACGTAAGCGAGTAAGAAGCATAAGATGCTTAAAATAGTTTGTTTCATCGTTTTGTTTCATTAAAAAGTTTGCGAAAACGCCGCAAATTCGGTCAAATTTTGTTAAAAAAGAAATTTTTTTTTCAAAAAAAAGGTGCGCTAAGTCGCCACTTAACGCACCTTTTTGACTGATTTTGCAAATTAATCTCTCGAAAGTTTTGACAACAATCTTAAAATTTCCAAATATAACCAAACTAATGTGACTAATAAGCCCATTGCGGAATACCATTCCATGTATTTTGGTGCGCCATAACGCGCTCCTGTCTCAAAATTGTCGAAATCTAACAATAAGTTTAAAGATGCAATCGCAATGATAACTAAGCTAATACCAATGCCAACGGGTCCCGCAGTGTGCAATAATGGCATTTGAATATGAAATAAACTTAATACCCAACTCACTAAATACATTAAAGCGATTGCACCCGTTGCCATCATTAAGCCCGAACGCAATTTGTCTGTTACGCGGATGAAACCGCCTTTATACAAGAACAACATTAAAAATAACAATCCGATTGTAAGTGAAAACGCTTGAAAAACAATGCCATTATATATAGCACCATAAGCTAATGAAATAGTTCCAAGAAATAAACCTTCAAATGCCGCGTACAAAGGCGCGGTAATGGCAGACCATTGTGGCTTAAAACGCGATGCAACCACGCAGATTAAACCGCCAATCAGACCGCCCCAAAGGAAAAACATATTTGGCATCATCCAACTCACAACTGCGGTTGCCAACATAATGCCGCCTAATATTAAACTTTTGTTGACTGCGCCATCTACGGTCATTACGGAGCGACTGTAACCCGCTTCTTGTGCGGAGCGTTGGTAGGTTTCTTCCCCTAAAATTGGATTGCTTGATTCAAAGAAATTTGCCATGACTTAAGTTTTTTAGAAAATGATAGATTTTTTTAAAAAGAAAGGCGAAAAGTAGTCATTTTTGACTAATTCACCAATAATTTTGCATTTTTTTTTAAATCGTTTTCAACTGCCGATTGTTACACGAAAACAAATTCAGCCTTGAAAAAGTTCGTTTTGAGCTTTTATGATTTTATATAAATAAATTTTTCTACATTTGCCTACAAAAGAATTAAAAATATTGAAAACTCCGCTTTCGCAAGCCAAAGTTGATTTGATTGCAACTTTAACACCTATATATGGTGTGTCCGAAGCGCATTCGATGGCGCGCATCCTTTTTGAAGATTATTTCAATTGGAATCTTCATGCTGAATCAGATAATATGGTTTTTGAACATCTGTTACAAACGGATTTTCAAACGATTATACAACGTTTATTGAATTTTGAGCCGATTCAATATATCGTTGGTTTTGCATGGTTTTACGGTCAAAAATTTAAAGTAAATCCGACGGTTTTGATTCCGCGCCCTGAAACGGAAGAATTAGTACATTGGATTTTGGAATCTTGTCCTCAAAAAACCAAACTAAATGTTTTGGATATTGGGACAGGTTCGGGTTGTATTCCAATTGTTTTAAAACAAAAAAAGGTTAATTGGGAAATTACTGCCTGTGATGTATCTGAATCCGCCTTGATTACGGCTTCGCGGAATGCGTATCGGTTGAATGTAATCATTGATTTTCAACGAATTGACATTTTAAATACAGCCGATTGGCAACTTTTTCCAAAAATGGATGTAATTGTGAGCAATCCGCCTTACATTCCGTTTCAAGAAAAAGCATTAATGCACGAAAATGTTTTAAAATATGAACCTCATTTGGCACTTTTTGTGTCGGATGAAAATCCATTATTGTTTTATGAAGCGATTGCGCATTTTGCTTTGCAGTATTTGAATCCCAATGGATTTTTATTTTTTGAATGTAATGAGCATAATGCAACCGCCGTTGTTGAATTATTAAAACATAAAAAGTTTAAAAATGTTGAACTTCGACAGGATATGAGTGGCAAAAATAGAATGATTCGAGCTACAATGAGTTAGATTTACATGAAAGAAGTAATTGATTTTGAGATTCAAATCATTGATTTTCAATGATTTGAATCTCAAAAAATAATTTAAATTGTTTTATTGAGGCATTGGCTGATAATTATTTTTTCGCGCCCCTGCCAAATTCCTAATGCCTTGAATGCCTAATGTTAGAATCAAAGTCCAACCGCCAATTAATAAAATGAGACCTGTTGTGCTTGAACCAGAACACATTAGACCACAAGATAATCCTAACACGACGAGCATCAGCAATATCATCAAAAAGATGATACCTGTTACACCCATTACAGCACCTGAATTTCCATTGCTTAATTTCTGCTTGATTACAAATTTGGTATATTTTTTTATCAATTTTTCTTTGAATGTAAGTTGTTTAGCGGGCAATTGAACCGAATTTGAAGTAGATTCTTTAAAAACAATCTGTACATTTTGAGTAGAATTCATCGCTGCTTTCCAAGCAATATTGGCATCTCGATTCGAGACTGTTACTGCCGTCAACATGTAACTGATGAGTAAAATCGCATCCATCGTTTTTTGTTTTACAAAAGTCTTTTTCCAAAAGGCATACCGAGCGCGCCGAATCGGATAGCCTGCCAAACCAATGAAAAAAAGCGTCAATCCTGCATAAAAAACGGTATTCGACCACAAAATATCTCGTGCGAAGAGCCAAATGCCTATATACGAAGCAATCATTACTAAAATAATTTGAGCAATCGCAATGATGAATTGGGTTTTGTAAGGGTTCATCAATCCCCAAAAAGCAAGTTTTTTCATAAAAAAGAGTATTAAAAAGTTATAAAATGAGTCCGCCACAAACATTTATCACCTGTCCTGTGATGTATTTTGACCAATCCGAAGCTAAAAAAACAGCTGCATGAGCAATATCAGCTGCTGTTCCGATGCGTTTTAAAGTAACCATTTTTTTTATAAGTGATTCATTTGCAATATTTTGTGTCATATTCGTTTCAATCATAC
>JBEEMZ010000162.1:0-10952 GCA_041192405.1 Bacteroidota bacterium
AAGGAATTGTCCATGCTCATCAATCCGAGTATTCCGATTGGCGAGGAAGCGATGTCCATTCATGGGCTGACACCCAAAGATTTGGCGAAAAAACAGACGTTTATTCAAGTTGCTAAAAAAATTCATGATTTTATTGGCAATGCGGATTTGGCGGGCTATAACTCGAATCGCTTTGATATTCCAATGTTGATGGAAGAATTCGACCGCGCTGGACTCGAATTTGACATCACCAAGCGGCGTTTGATTGATGTTCAACGTATTTTCTATAAAATGGAGCCGCGTACTTTAAAAGCAGCCTTGCGGTTTTACTGCCAAAAAGACATTGAAAATGCACATGACGCGCTTGCAGATGTGCGCGCAACGGTGGATGTTTTCAAGGGGCAATTGCAACATTATGAAGGGCGCAATCTAACGGATGAAGATGGCAATGAAGTCGCTGAACCGATTAAAAATGATATACAAGTCCTACATGATTTCACCAATGATTTGAAAATAGTGGATGTTACAAATAAGTTAAAATATGATCATAATGGTGTGATTGTGTTTAATTTTGGAAAATACACAGGGCAATCCGTGGTTGAAGTGTTGACGAAAGATAAACATTATTATCATTGGATTATGGATAAAGAATTTTCAGTGCAGGTCAAACAAACCGTTAAGCGCATTATGAAAGAACAAAAAAAAATGTAGTTGAATGATAAAAAAAAAGAAAAATAATTCGTTCAAAATCAATAACTTGCAACAAATTTATAACTTGTTGCAAGTTGTTTTGTTTGTAAACTTAATCCTTTTTTCATTTTCAAATTGTTACGAACCTAAAACAGATTGTTTAGATATTCGGGCAACGAATTTTAATGTAGCGGCGGATAAGCCGTGTTCGGGTTGCTGTAGCTACCCTACGTTGAAATTGCAAATCAATTATGTTTTTGGCAATAATCCATTGAGTTTTAATGAAAAGTATGCTTTGAATGGCGTAGATACGTTCCAAATCCTTGCGGCTAAAACGTATTTATCTGATTTTCAATGGATTACGACCGATAATGTGGTTCAGAAAGTGAATGATACGATTCAATTAATTGGTTATAATCAAAATCAATTTGCAACAAATGATTTTGTGTTAATCAACAAAAAAGATGGTTTTGATTTTGATGTGGGGCATTTTAAAGAAGGCGGCAGTTTTGTAAAATTTAGTTTTAAAGTAGGTTTGAATTCGGTTGCCAATCAAACCAATCCTGTTAAAATGCCTGTTACGCATCCGTTGAATACGAGTCGAGATACCCTGACGATGTATTTGGATTCATTGCAAGGCTACATTTTCAATAAAATTGTTTTACAAAAAGTGACATTACCTCAAAAAAATGTTGTTTTACAGATGGCTCAACCGCCGATACCGATCGTTTTTAACGTTAATTTTGTGATAAAAGAAGGTTTTGATGGCATTATTAAACTAAAAGTAGATTATAAAAAGTTATTACAAGGCGTTGATTTCAATCAAACTCAAGCAACGATGCAACGTCAAATCATTGCGAACACGCCAAATATTTTTTCACTTGAATAGCGAACGCATCGGTACATAACACATATAGGAACATTTTCTAACTCATTGCGCCTATGTTACTTATGTACCGATGTATTCGCAAAAATAATCATAGCATGAAAAATTGGATTTTATTTTTGTTGCCCTTATTTTTAACTGCCTCGAAATGTAAAGAGGATGCTGTTGTGAATCCAAAGTTGAATATAAATTTTAAAACAATTTATAACGTGAACCCTTTTGTTCTCAACAAAACATATCCTTATACAAGCCCATCGCAAGTAAAATTCACGCGATTTAACTTTTTTATCACCAAAATCGCCCTCATCGGCGCGAATGGCGCGACAACGACCCTCGCTGATGCTGCAAAATTGGATTTTACACCATTATATGATGATACGAAAGCGGCGGCAGGTTTGACGCTTTCTTACGATGTGCCGCAGGGCGATTATACAGGTATTCAATTTTCATTGGGCGTTTCGGACGATTTGAATGCTAAAAATCCTGGTCAACAACCTTCAAGTAGTCCGTTATCAGAGGCTTCGGAGTATTGGGACGCTTGGCGCAGTTACATTTTTAGCAAATTGGAAGGCAGTGTGGATACTTTGAATAATAATCGGTTCGATAAAAGTTTCACCATTCATACAGGTGGTTCGGAAGGCGTGTATAAACCATTGATTTTCAATCAATTCATGGCGATTCATAGCGATACAAAACTGAATTTTGAAATTGATATGAATAAAATTTTGTCGGGTATTGATTTGAAAACCATTGATGGCGCACATGATTTGAATGATGTCAAAAAGATGAAAGCCTTTATGACTGCCTTTTCAACGGCAATTTCAACTCAATAATTCAACTATCATTTTGCCACAAATTGCGCTCATTTTAACAAACTATTTGTAAAAAAAGGTGTAATTTGTGGCAAAACTATTTATAAAACATTGATTTTCAATGATATGAAAAAAACATTCTTGGGTTTTACAATGCTTTCGCTTATGTTCGCTTGTGGTGATGATACGCCGACTCCTTTTGACGGCAATCGGCTAATAGACATCACGTATCAACCGATTCCATACAAAATGCCGAATTTGGATAGCGCGTTAGGTTTTTTGACCATGCCGATACCAACCGATAATGCATTGACGGTTGAAGGTGTTGAATTAGGACGGCGACTTTTTTACGACCCGATACTTTCAGGCGATAGTACGCAGGCATGTGCGAGTTGCCACAAACAAAATTTGGCATTTACGGATGGCAATTCAGTTAGTAAAGGCATTACGGGGCAGTTCGGAAAACGCAGTTCGATGTCATTGGAAAACATTGGTTTTATGAATAAAGGTTTGTTTTGGGATGGCAGAACCAATAGTTTGGAAGCGCAAGCCCTTTTGCCCGTCGAAGACCCGATAGAATTGCATCATCATTGGGCGAATTTAGAAACAAAATTGCGTCAACATGCCGATTATCCGACGCGTTTTAGAAAAGCATTCGGCATTCAAAACAAATCCGAAATCAACAAATTGTTAGCCGCCAAAGCCATTGCTCAATTTGAACGCACCCTCATGAGTGGAAATGCCAAAGTAGATAAGATTCGCCGCCATGAAGCAGGTTTTGAATTTACTGTAGATGAATTGGCTGGTTTTGAACTGTTTTTCAATGTTGGGCTTGTGCCTGACGCGCAATGTGGTCATTGTCATAGCGGTACGCTTTATACAAATCATTTATATGAAAATAATGGTTTAGATAGTGCGCTCACTTTAAACGATTTTCGAGATAAAGGTTTAGGCGGTTTTAATCAAAATCCGAATGATAATGGCAAATTTCGGACACCGTCTTTGCGTAATATTGAATTGACTGCGCCTTATATGCATGATGGTAGATTTAACACATTAGAAGAAGTTGTTGCACATTACGCATCAGGCGGGCATTATTCTGAAACAAGAAATCCATTTTTACCACAAATTCGGGATTTACGGCTAACGGCAAGACAACAACGACAACTCATTGCATTTATGAAGACTTTTACAGATACGACTTTTACAACAAATCCTAACTTTAAAAATCCATTCAAATAAAAACTTGGATTTGTTGGCTTCTGTGCATTAAGTTTCCATCCACAGAAGCCAACAAATCCAAGCCTAAAAATAGATAATTGTTTCAATTGATGAAAAAACGACAGTTTTATCGCTTCAAAATTTGGTGGCACAGGCGGCTTTGGCATATTGTAAAAGTATATCCGTATCGCCTATTGCGCTTATTTTCAATCTTTGGAATCCGTCAAAAACGCATTTATCAAGTGCATGAGCAGGCAAATCAAAACCTAAAAACACGTTTTATAGATTTTATGTTTGTCATAGCTGATTTGTTATTTGTTTTTGACGTATATGAGTTAATTGCAGGTTTTTCAAAACCAAGTATTCGCTCTTTAACGCCCGCCGAAAGACGCATGGCTCGAACCGTTTTTGGCGAAAATATGGATTATGATTTGGTTTTATTAGACGAAAAAGCCCGTATTGCAACTCGAGATAAAGGCATCGCGTATGTGAGCGCGAACACAATTAATAGTTGGGGGGGGCTGAGCAATGCCATTTTCATACATGAATTGGTACATGTTTGGCAATATCAGCGATTTGGGGCGGTTTACATCCCTCGCGCATTGCGAGCGCAACAGGAGGAAGGTTATAATTATGGTGGTTTAGAAAAATTATTGGAAGAACCCAATTTTTACAATTATAATCCCGAACAACAAGCGGATATGATTGCCGATTATTATCGTTTGATGAATGACAAACGACCTTATTGGGGGGATGCGCACTCTAAGGATGTGCTTACTTATTGGGAGATTATAAAGAATGCCTTTAATGATTAAAATATTAAAAATCAATTATTTAAACATTAAATTATAATTTTAATTATTTACAATTATCAAAAAAATAATTATTTTGCATGTCACAAAATGAAGCTAATATTTAAAAAAGGGGGAACCTATTTAAGGCGTGTGCACCGCTTTGAACCATTCTTTTTATTTTTGGAACCAAGCTGTATGATATTTATTGTTTTCAATAATTATTTTGTTTTAATACTTTTAACAAAATTAAATTTTTTATAAAAATTAAAATAAGTCACAATTTTACATTTCTATGAAATAACTTAAACAAAAGAGCTGAAAATGAAACCATTTTAATTAAAATATTATACAATATATAACTTAATTGAAAGAGGGTACAAAAACAGACATAAAAATTTGAAAATCACATTGTTATAAAAAATATTTATTTTTTTTTTGAATCTATTATGGTGATTAGCAAGTACTTAGAAATTCATAAAAAATAATTGTGAAGTGCGCCCCTTGACAGGCATTGATAAAGAGACTATGTTTGTAGTGTCAACCGAAAAAATGTCACAAGTTAAGACGGTTTGCAAACGAATCTAACAGGATTTCCAATAGGAAAAAAAGATATGGCTACGGAAAGCGTAGTTTTTGAATGAAATTTTAAATGGTTATGATTTTAGTTCCAAACAGGCGGAAGACTACTTATTCTAAATCTTCCGCCCGTTCAGGATTTTAATCACAACGAGCTTCTAAAAACGGTAATTTTACAATTTTAACTATATTTACTTGGTTTATTATCAGCAAATTAGAGGGCAAAGCAACCAAGCGGACACGCGAACGAATCTTCCCAAACAGGCGAACAACACCAGAAAACATCCACACGTCATTTTTTTAATTTGAAATAAAACAAAAAGTCGTAGGCTCAATACCTGCGACTTTTCTGTTTACAAGAATATGGATTGAACCAACCTCGAAAACTAAGATGGGCAAAAAAGCGTTATGTTTGCTCTTATTTTTAATTAAAATCTAAATCCAATGGAAAAAGAATTTAATGTAACGGGGAATTGCTTCCCTGATCGCCATTACATGGCGGATGTCTCTCACAAAATGGCAGATACGTTGAAAATAGTGGAAAAAGGGCTTTATTTCATTATCAATCGTCCGCGTCAGTATGGAAAAACGACTACTTTATATGCGTTGAGCCACGCCCTTCGCCAAAAACAAGGTTATTTGGTCTTCAATATCAGTTTTGAAGGCGTTGGCGATGATTTTTTTCAAACCGAAAAAACGTTTGCGGTTGGTTTTATGAAAATTTTAGTTAAATATGCTCGTTATGGCGCGGTTGAATTATTGGACGGGCTTAAAAAAAGCATTGCAATGACCGATGGTTTCCAAGACCTTGACAATAATATAACCGACCTATGTGATTTGACCGAAAAAAAAATAGTGGTTTTAATAGACGAAGTGGATCAAAGTAGTAATAATGAAGTTTTTATTCGTTTTTTGGCAATGTTGCGGAATAAATTTCTTTCCAGAAGCGAAATACCCACCTTTCATTCGGTCGTGTTGGCAGGGGTGCATGATGTTAAAACGTTGAAAATGAAAATCCGCCCCGATTCCGAACAAAAATACAACTCGCCTTGGAACATTGCCGCTGATTTTAAAGTGGATATGAATCTGTATCCACACGAAATTCAACCGATGTTGGAGGATTATGTCCATGAAAAAAAGGTTTTGATGGACACTTCTGCAATGAGTTATGGCTTATTTTACTATACGTCAGGCTACCCCTTTTTGGTCAGTCGGTTGTGCAAAATGATGGATGAAGACCTTTTGCCCACCAAAAAGACGTTGAGTTGGACACTCGAAGACCTTGAAATCGCGGTAAAACGGTTGGTGAAAGAAAATAATACGAATTTTGAAAGCCAAATTAAACATCTCGAAAATAATGCGGCATTGTATGAGATGATTTCCACGATTGCGGTGGACGGCGAGCGATTCAGCTTTAATTTGCACAATCCTGTGGCTCATATCGCCTTGTTGTATGGTCTCTTGTCCGAAAAAAATGGGGTTTTCGCCATTCACAACCGAATTTATCAAGAAGTCATTGTCAATTACATGACGAGTAAAATGGAATTGGCACAAATGTCGAAACGAATTGATTTGGGCGGCGGCTACCGAAATGAGGACCGAACGTTGAATATGGAAGCTGTTTTACTCGGCTTTCAATCGTTAATGAAGCGCGAATACAGTCGGAAAAACCGCGATTTTCTGGAAAAACATGCAAGATTGGTCTTTTTAGCGTTTTTAAAACCGATTATTAATGGGGCGGGTTACGATTTTAAAGAACCGCAGATTTCAGAAGAGAAGCGTTTAGATGTGGTCATTACGTATTACGAACATAAATATATTGCTGAATTGAAACTCTGGAGAGGGCAAAAATTGCATGAAAAAGGGTTGGTTCAATTGACCGATTATTTAGAATCGCAACAGTTGAACGAAGGTTATTTATTAATTTTTGACCATGCCGAAATTAAAAAATGGGCAAATGAATGGATCACGGTGCAAGGAAAGCGCATTTTTATGATTTGGGTTTAAGGGGGCGTAAAATAAATTTCACTGAATGATTGGTAATCAACTATTTAGTGAAATTTATTTTGCCACTATAACGCGGTTGAATGAATTATTCATCCGAAATGCCAATGCACCAAATACAACCAATTAAACGCATTTTTTTCGTCTCATCTATCGGCGAATCTATCACATCCCAATTGTTTGAACGCGCATTTCCAATCACAATATATTGATTATCAATGGTTTTGACAATGAATTGTGCATGATCGCCTTCGCTGCCGCCCCATTCTTGCTCCCACTGTTTTTTGCCTTGCCCGTCTAATTTAACCACCAGAAAATCGTTTAGCCCAAAACAACTATAATTGCGCAAAGGGCGATTGAGGTTATTACTGTTGCCAACCAATAAAAATCCATTATCATGTGTTTCCAAAACATCTTGGAAATGATTATGTGAATTTTCACCATTTTGAGTGATGTAATGAATATCGTGTAAGACTTTTCCTTGTGCCGAAACCTTCATAAAATTACCTGTGAAACCCTTTTGTCCCTTTTTTCCACCTGAATAGGTTATCAGAATCGCCCCATTTGCATTTTGTTTTAAAAAAGTAGGTTGATAAGCTTGGTCAAACGGCACTTCCCAAATCGGTATTCCCAAAAAGTTCCAACTCATTAAAAACATTTTTTTACAATACGTATCTTTTTCGGCTTTACAGACTAACGTATCTTTATTTTCCATACCTGTAATAATGAGTTGTTGATTTGGAGTGATAATCGCACGATGTGGTTCATATTTTGCAGGCAGAACGATTTTTTGTTGCGCAATCATCTGTAATTGCGGCGTGTAAAGCGCGTACCAAACCTGCGGTTGCCGCTGTCCCCAAGCAAACGAAACGCCGCATACGCCAATCGTATGCGCATCCATCATAATCATACAACTTGTTTGTAAAAAACCATCCACAGGTTCCATATTTTGATGATATTTCACTTTTCCAAATGCGTTGCACCGAATTAAAACATTACTCGCCGCTAAAATAAATTCATCAGGTTCGATTTCAATAAAAGATGGATAAAAATCATAACTTTTAAATAATTGATTATCAAAGAAATGTTGCCAAAGTTGAATCCCTTGTGCATTCAATTTGGTCAATAGATATTGTTCTTTTCCATCTGCTTGATAAATGCAAAACAGCACAACACCCTTATCAGTGGTCGCGCAAGTCGAAATCATCGCAGAACCTTGATTGCCACCAATACTCCGTTTCCAATTGGAATGGTCTTGGGCGCAAACGGTTTGAAGGGCTGCTAAAAAACCAATGATGGTTATAATCGCTGTGAATCTTTTCATTTCTTAGATGCTTTTTTAGACAAACGTATTCATTTGACGGATTCATAAATTCAATTTCTATAAGATAGATGCAAACGAAATGACCTTTCCACAAAACCAATAAATATTTATTCAGATTTATTCATTTTTTTTGAATGCCAATGAATTATTTGAGTAAATCTATTGTTATGATTAAAACCATCTGACGTAAATCGTTTGGTTGAACATTACTCAAAAATGATATAATATTGATAATCAAATATTTGTAAATTTAAATTTAAACAATGTATCCTAAAATAAAAGTCCATTTCCCAGAACAGCCTATCGAATGTAAGCAAGGCGAAAAGCGATATTTCCAACTCCAAATTACGAATTTAGGAGAAGATACTTTGCTCATTTCAGAAATCAATCTCGGAACGTCCCAATCGTTCCTACCTGATAGGAGCCTTTTTCAATTAAAAATTGAGCCTAATGAGTGGATGGAGAAAACAATTGGACTTCCTGCGGTCGAAGATTGGGAGGATCCGCGCCAAGTAAAGACTCATAAAATGCGCATTCTTTGCAACGACCCTGAAAATTTAAGATATGATTTTTCGGTATCTTTCAAATTGAACGATGCTGATATTGAATTCATCAAATTACTATCCTGCAAGGAAGATTTTAATTCGATTAAAATAATGGTCATTTTCAAGCGATTGACTCCTGTTTCTTCACTCAATACCAACAAAGCAATTTCGGGTGTTGAGGAACTTGTTGATAAGCCTTCAATTGTTTTTTCAAGTTCGACGCGCCAAATTTCTCTTACAAAAGGCAAATCTAAGGCTGTAATTTCAAAACGCTGTTTTGAACTGTTTTCTTCAATCAGAATTGGCTCGTCAAGATCTTCCATTTTCGTAAACAACCCTGATGTAACAAGTGCTTTTTGAAATTCGGTACGTATTAAAAATCCTTTTTTATCTTTTTCATTGAAAATCAAATATTTATTCATGAGATGCTTGATTTTTGAGATAAATAGAATCCGTTAAAACACGTCCATTTTTTTCGATGCCGTCCGAAACCGCTTTAAAATCTCTAAAAAAGATACCATAATTGGTATCATCATACGCAATGATTTGCTTCCCATTAAAAAAATAAACGCCTACTTTTTCTTTAGGTAAGGTCACATTGGGATTAAGATATTTCAATTCATGTGCTTCAATCAATTCGGGCAAGTTTGTATTCAATTGATTCTTCAACACATCCAAATAAATGTAATTATTCACTGCTTCCGCAAAAAGCGGGCTATGGGTTGTAACCAATACCTTATTATGATTGCAATTGGCAAAATCTATTAAAATTTCTAATAATTTAATCTGATTTTTCGGATGTAAATTTTCTTCGGGTTCGTCAATCATCAAGAAATTGGCTTCTGCAGCAGCCCAATATTTCCAATACAAGTACAATAAAGTCAATTGATTCACCGAAGAAGAAGCCATATATAACGGTAATGTTTTATTTGAATCGCTCATTTGAAATGAAAAATCCGCCATACCAATTCCCTCTGCACGATGTGTTGTAATCGCCCCGCCCATTAATTGTTCCATTTTCTGAACGAACGGTTTATAATAATCTGTTTCCTCATTTTCTTGATTAAAACGGTATATTTTCTCAAACAATTCGTTTAATGGTTTGGCGTAAGGTCGTTTGAAACGCTTTACGGATATTTCTGACACTTTTCCATTCTTATTTTTTCTCATATTTTCTATGAGAAGGCGCATTTCTTCCAATTCTTTTTCTTGCCTTGCTCGTTCAAATTCGTAGATATATTGATAAAAAGTAGCATAAAAAGTTCGGCTTGCGGGCAAGAAGAAGGTATGATGTTTGTAATCCAGTAGTAATTCTAAAATCGTTATTATGAATACCTCTTGGCTCGTTCTGCGCTTCCTACCTATAATACGCAATCCTGATAAGGAACGTAACAATAATTTATCATCTGTCAATTGCTTCGAAGGTTGTTTTTCTTTTTCGATAGTCACTTGTAAAGATAGAGATGGTTTGGTAAACCGAATCTCGTCGAAATCAATTCCTATAATTTCAGCATGGCGGATTTTATCAAAATCATATTCAAAAACAATTGAAAATTTATCTAAAATCGTTTTATGAGCAGCTGTAGATTCTATGTTGTAAGTAATAGCCAATTCATCTTTTAAAAAAACGGCATATTGTTCTAAAATACTATCTATCAATGTTTTAGTAATCTCAAAATTTGTTATGTGTTCAAAATCAGTGGCAAATATTGCTTTTGAAGCGAATTTGCGAATCGTATTTTGATTAAAAATCGTCCATAACAATTGTGAAACATAGGTTTTACCGCTACTATTTTCGCCTACGAAAATGTAGAAATTTTTAGTCAAATCAATAGCTTGACGATTATTTTTAATAGGTCCCAGATTTTTAATAATGGCTCTCATAATGATGGTAATTTTAGGGGCAAAGATACATAAAATTTGGATTTTCAAATAACAATTCTATAACTCAAAAGTTGAGTAAAACGGTTTGGTAAAATCAAAATCATTTCTTTCGTAGGCAATATGATTGTTGTGAGCCGCTATCAGAGCAGTGCGGGTGCAATAGCTTCGTAGTCGGGAAATTTATTAGCTTCGTAGTCGGGAAATTTATTTCCCGCTAAATTGTTGATAATCAATAAT
>JBEEMZ010000163.1:0-10903 GCA_041192405.1 Bacteroidota bacterium
ATCATTCATCATTCATTCTATGCAAAGTTAAATAAATTTGCAATGGCTTCTTTTAACCACTCATAACTTAAATTGGTTAGAATCTCAAATCTTTATTTTTATATTCTGAAAAAATTAAAATACAAAAATTTTATACTGTAATACTTTATTACTCTGTCATTTTATTTCATTTTACCCTAAAAATTCAAATAAAATATATACTTTTTTTGTAACTTTGTGACCAAATATTTAGAACAACTCACAAAAGTTATATATTTTATATGTCCCTTACACCATATTCAGGGACTTGGGGTCGTGCCCAAGTCTTGCACTTACTGCGTCGAACGATGTTTGGGGTCAAAAAAGACGATTTAAATTATTTTTTGACCAAAACGATGGAACAAGCCGTCTCAGAATTGTTAACGCCACTCACAACACCGAGTCCACCCGTCAATGATTACCAAAGTGCGAGTACAACGGATCCTGTTGTACCGCTTGGCAGTACTTGGGTCAACGACCCGACAGGAGACAACTTTACCTATCCGCGATTGCAATCGTTACGCGGCTGGTGGATGGGTCTGATGTGGAATCAAGACCGCAATATTCGAGAAAAAATGGTTTTGTTTTGGCACAATCACATGCCTGTCAGCATTGGCGATGCGGTGACAGACGCGATTCCTGCGTATTCGTATGTGGCATTGTTGCGGCAGCACGCGATGGGCAATTTTAAAAATTTGGTTCGTTACATGACGATTGAACCTTCTATGTTGACCTACCTCGACGGCAAATTGAACACTCGAAACGCTCCAAATGAAAATTATGCCCGCGAATTACAAGAATTATTCACGATAGGCAAAGACGCTACACCTATATATACAGAGTCCGATGTGCAAATGGCGGCGAAAGTATTGACGGGTTGGCAAGTGAGTTGGCCGAATAATATTGTTTCTTATAATGCGAATCTGCACGACACGTCCAATAAAGTTTTTTCGAGTTTCTACGGCAATGCGGTTATCAATTACGTCTCAGGCGCGACGGGCGGTATGACCGAAATCAACGCACTGTTAGACCTTATTTTTGCTAAAAATGAAGTGGCATTATATATTATTCGAAAATTATATCGCTTTTTCGTCTATTACAAAATCACGGCGGATATTGAAACGAATATCATCATTCCGTTAGCTAACTTGTTCAGAACCAATCAGTATGATATTCTGCCTGTTTTAAATGTGTTATTTCGGAGCGAACATTTTTATGATGTAACAGCTTCACAAGGTTGTATGATTAAGAATCCGATTGAGTTTGTGATAACGATTGCGCGAACCTTCAATGTAACTCCGCCGTTGAGTGACCTTGCCAATACCTACCGAAATTGGCGCGATTTCGTTGACCAAGCCATTTTAATGCAGATGTCTTTGGGTGCGCCGCCAAATGTTGCGGGTTGGTTAGCGTATTGGTCGGGACCTGGTTTCCATGAGAATTGGATTAATGCCGATACGTTGCGGCGGCGGAAAGAATTTGTGGATCATGTGACGGGCAATTGGAGTTATGGATTTACGAATGGTATGATTGTCAATGTAATAGGCTTTACAACAACCCTTCATACGCCGAGTGACCCCAATTTGTTGATAGATGAAGTATTAGAATTAGTGCATACGTTACCGAGTGATGCGGCAATTAAAACCGAATTGAAAAAAATATTGCTTTCCAACCAAACACAAGATTATTATTGGACGACGGCTTGGAATAATTACATCAGTGCGCCGACGAATGCGACTTATGAAAGTACGGTCAAAACAAGGCTTAAACAATTGTATAAAGCCATTTTAAATATGGCAGAATTTCATCTATCTTAAATTTTGAATTAGGAATGAAGGAATTAAGGACGCATGATGTCCTTAATTCCTTATAATTCCTTCATTCCCAATTCAAACAAAAAAATCCAATGAAAAGACGTGATTTCCTCAAAGCGGGTTCGGTATTAGCAAGCGTCCCGTTTTTTTCCAATAAAATCGTTGCATCAGTCTTAAATCCATCCTTACAAGAAGCCGCAATGTTGTCTATGGCGGCAAATGATGGACGTGTATTGATTGTTATTCAATTAGAAGGCGGCAATGACGGGCTTAACACCGTGATTCCGTTAGACCAATACACGAATTTAGCGAACGCACGGTCAAGTATTTTGATTCCGCAAAATCAAGTTTTGCAACTCGGCAATTTTCAAACGGGTTTACATCCGTCCTTGACGGGTTTGAAAACGATATATGATGAACAACGTTTATGCGTCGTGCAAGGCGTAGGTTATGCGCAACCGAGTTTATCTCATTTTCGGGCGGCGGATATCTTTATGTCGGGTTCGGACAGCGATGAAGTGATTGATTCGGGCTGGTTAGGACGGTATTTGGAGTATGAATTTCCGGGATTTCCCGAAAATTATCCAAATGCGACCATGCCGCACCCTTTGTCTATTCATTTGGGTTCGACGGTTTCGCGGGGTTTGATGGGTTACGGCACGAGTACGGGACAGACCGTTTCGACGCAATTCAATGGGAGCATCACACAATTGCAATCGGCATTCACGAATACCACGATTCCAAACACCAATGCGGGGTTCGAAATTGATTTTTTGCGCAAACAGCAACTTTACACCAATCAATATGGGCAAGCGATTGTGGATGCTTGGGCAGCGGGTGCGAATTCGCTTGCTTACACCGCTTCGCCTTCTGGTATTTATAGTGCGCTGGGGAATCAACTTCGGATTGCAGCGCGATTGGTGAAAGGCGGTTTGAAGACGCGTGTTTTTTGGTGTCGGGCGGGCGGTTACGATACGCATTCGGGGCAATTGCCGATTCATGCGAATTTGATGACTGAATTGAGCAACGCTATCAGCGAATTTCAACGCGATATTCGAGCAATGGGCATGGAAGACCGCTTTTTGGGGATGACTTTCTCGGAATTTGGTCGTCGGATTAAGGCAAATGGTTCAAGCGGAACGGATCACGGCGATTCGGCACCGATGTTTTTATTTGGCAAATCCGTGAATCCAACGATTGTTGGGGCGAATGCGATGATACCTACGAATCCATCCACAAGTGCAACGCCTACAATACAATACGATTATAGACAAATTTATATGTCTGTGTTACGGAACTGGTTTTGCGTTGGTCAGACGGATGCTGAAACCATTTTGCAACATACGCAATCGCCCTTAGCAGGAACGGTGAATCCAGTTTGTTCGCCGTTAACGCCGTTGCCATTGGAATTGGTACGGTTCGAGGTCACGAAGGCGAATAAACAAGATGCCGATACCGATTGGACGACCATGAATGAAAGTAATATAAGTCATTTTGAGGTGCAACGGTCGTTGGACGGACGCAGTTTTGCCAAAATTGCAACCGTTAAAGCAATTGGTCACTCTCATACGGCGCAACGTTATCACTATTTGGATGAAAAATTGCCCGTCACTAAAACACAAACGGTATTCTATTATCGGTTGAAAATCAATGAGTTAGATGAAAGTTCGACGTATTCAGAAATTCGTTCGGTTGCTTTTGAAGGGCAGCGCGTTGCTGGAATTACGGCAGAAGTATTTCCAAATCCTGTTTTGAATGGAAAAATTCAAGTGGTGATTCAAGGCGATGTGCGGGTTGAAAATGCGACTGAAATTATTTTGACTGATTTATATGGACGATTGGTTTTGCACGATTTTCAAAATGTGGCGGCAGCGACGCATTTGGAATTGGATATATCCAATGTTGCGGCAACGAATGGCGTTTATTTTTTGACGTTGCGGAATGGGGGGCAGAGTACGGTTCAGAAAATTGTGGTGCAATAATCTAAGTTGAAAAAAGGCGATCGGGGAACGGCTTTTTTACACTTTTCGCAAAATTTTATTTTATAAAATCATTTTAAACAGAATGAAAGACGATCGGGGAACGGCTTTAACAGAATGAAGGCGATCGGGGAACGGCTTTTTTGCACTTTTCGCAAAATTTTATTTTATAAAATCATTTTAAACAGAATGGAGATAAAGAAGGATGATTTAAAAAGGCGATCGGGGAACGGCTTTTTTGCACTTTTCGCAAAATTTTATTTTATAAAATCATTTTAAACAGAATGGAGATAAAGAAGGATGATTTAATATTTTATTTTGAAAATAATTTAAATTCAATTGAAAAAATGGTTTGATATCCAAATTTTATTTTGTTGACTTGGGCGGAATTGAAACCATTTACACAGTAGTTGGAAATTTATTTCCCAACGGTTCATCAAATGGTTTCGGAAGAATAATTAAAATTGCCTCTATAATTTTTAAACTTTATACCTCAAAAAGTTATTTATATGTGAGCAAATGACTAACATTGCGCCGACTTTCTGAGAAGGCACGATTTGCGTGTTTTTTAAACAATTTTTTTTAAACAAATTTTTAAAAGCGAGGGAAAACCATGGTTCCGAAAGACGAATTTAAAAAATACGCCGTCAAGCATAAGGGCATGTCATCTATGCACCTTGAAAAATATATGCAAGCGAGCGTCAGTGTTCCGAATATTCATGCTTTCACGCCTGCCGTGATTGAGGAACGACAGTTGAATGTCGCTCAAATGGATGTTTTCAGCCGTTTGATGATGGATCGAATCATTTTCATGGGTGTGCCCGTGACGGAATATGTGGCGAATGTCATTCAAGCACAATTGCTTTTTTTGGAATCTACAGACCCAAAACGCGATGTTCAAATGTTTATCAACAGCCCTGGCGGTTCGGTGATTGATGGTTTGGGCATTTATGACACCATGCAATATGTCGCGCCTGATGTGGCGACAATTTGTACAGGTTTGGCGGCTTCAATGGGTGCGGTATTGCTCGCAGCAGGAAAAAAAGGCAAGCGTAGTTGCTTGACACACAGTCATATAATGATTCATCAACCGCTTGGCGGGATGCAAGGACAGGTCACAGATATGGAAATCAATTATAAATTGATTAAAAAAATGCAGAAAAATTTATATGAAATTTTGGCGCACCATACAGGACAACATTACGATGTGATTGAAAAAGATTGCGACCGCGATAACTGGATGGACGGCGAAACGGCAAAAGCGTATGGCTTAATTGACGAGGTGTTGAACAAACGCGACCCAAGAATTAAAGCGAAAAAATAGTGATTCAATGATGAATAATGAATGATGAATGATGAATGTTTGACATTCATCATTCATCATTTATCATTTATCATTCATCATTCATCATTATATATAAAGGATTGAAAATGAATCGAAAAGTAGAACAATGTTCGTTTTGTTTGCGAACAAAGGCGGAAGTATCACTCCTTATTGCGGGGCAGCATGCGCATATTTGTGAGCATTGTACGACGCAGGCGATGCAATTAGTCGAAACAGAATTGGGTTACGGCCCTGGCGGCAAAAAAACGGACAAAAATGCACCGACTAAAACAAATGGTGCAAGTGCCACGATGGATAATTGGAAAAGCCCCAAACATACGCCGATTCAATTGAAACAGCATTTGGATCAATATGTCATCGGGCAAGAACATGCGAAACGAACCCTTTGTGTTGCCGTTTATAATCATTACAAACGGTTAGCAAATATAGACCGAACGGGGGATGTCGAAATTGAAAAATCCAATATTTTATTTGTCGGCAGGACGGGAACGGGCAAAACTTTAATTGCTAAAAGCATTGCTAAGTTACTAAATGTTCCGTTTGCGATTGTGGATGCGACGGTGTTTACTGAAGCGGGATATGTCGGCGAAGATGTGGAAAGTATGTTGAGCCGATTGTTGCAAGTCTGTGATTACAACGTCAAGGCGGCAGAACGCGGCATCGTTTATATTGACGAGATTGATAAAATCGCTCGCAAAAGTGATAATCCTTCCCTCACTCGTGACGTTTCGGGCGAAGGCGTGCAACAAGCGATGTTGAAAATGTTGGAAGGTACGGAAGTGCAAGTTCCCCCAAATGGCGGGCGTAAACATCCTGAGCAAAAACTCATTAATGTAAATACTCAAAACATTTTGTTTATTTGTGGTGGAGCTTTTGATGGGATTGAAAAGGTGATTGGGCGGCGCATTGGTTCGCAAGGTATTGGTTTCGATGGCGCAGAAAAAGCCGCGATTGACCGTGAAAATTTGTTGCAATATGTTAGTCCTCAAGATGTTAAGGGTTTTGGGTTGATTCCAGAATTGGTTGGGCGATTGCCTGTGGTGGCGTATTTGCAGCCGTTGGATGTAGAGGCTTTAAAACAAATTTTGGTAAAACCGAAAAATGCTTTGATCAAACAATATCAAAAATTGTTTGAATTGGAGGACGTTCAATTGGAATTTTCGGATGAAGCGGTGGAATATATTGCGCAAACGGCATTGGATTATAAACTTGGGGCGCGTGGATTGCGTTCGATTTGTGAGGCGATTATGACGGATTTGATGTTTGAATTGCCATCAAAACGGGATATTCGACATTTTACCCTCACGCGAGAGTATGCAGAGGCGAAGTTGACCCGAACAAATGCTATGCATTTGAAAGCGGCTTGAAACACATAGGGGCATAGAACACATAGATTTTTGAAAATTAATACTTTATGTATATTGCAAAAATCTATGTGTCCTGTATTTCTAAGGGGTTTCAAAACCATATATGTTTTAAAAAAAATGCCGCTGATGGTAACAGCGACATTTTAAACAACATATAAATAAACACGAATTTTATTTCATTGCGAACACTAAGCGCGTAAATATAAACCGTCCATTATAACCACCTTGATTCGGCTGAAACAACAAACGACCTCTACTTGACGCATCGCGTCCTGCGGAATAATCCACACTGCCATACGCATTGCGCGGGTCAATATAGATTTGGTCGGGATAAGCATCAAACAAATTGTTTGCACCTACAGAAAGCGTCAATGCTTTTGAAAGCCCGTAACTGAACACTAAATCACTGATAATCACTGCTTGAAACGTTTGTTCAATCCGCGCTTTACCATTTGCATCGCGTATAAATGCGGTATTCCAAAACGTGCCATCTGCTTTTTTATCTTCCGTATAGACATTATGTACATATTGTGCTTCGCCGAAACGAACCATCCGAAGCGTTACATTCAATTTATCTAATGTATATGAAAAACTCAAATTCACTTTATTTTTCGGCTGCCAAACTTCAATACGAGACTGTTGTTGACGGTCAAATAATAAATTTTTAAACCATGTATCAGGCGATTTCGTCGGATCATTTTTAGCAGGGTCGTTGATAAGCGTCGTGCTATTGATGCTGACTACATCATTGTTATTAAAATTGATAGCCGCCGTCACATTCAAAAAGCCTTTGCCGATGTTAAAACGATTGCTCGCTACAATATCAAGCCCTTGTGTATTGGTATTCGCAGCGTTTGCGAAAAAGTTCACATTGTTTACACCAATATAATCGTTCACCCCAAAGCCCAAAAGGGAGCGTGAAAACGAACCCGAATAAACGATTCTATCTTTAATATCAATTTGATACAAATCCGCCGTCAATGAAAAAGTACTGACTTTCATCGTAAGACCTGCCGTAAAGCTAACTGAAGTTTCAGGGCGCAACGCATCCACACCAATTGCTGTCCGTGCAATCGGGTCATCATTATTCACGGTCAACGTGTTTGAGGGCAAACCACCTACAAATTGCGTACTGGTATTTTGGAAATAGCGTTGTTGCAACGACGGCGCACGGAATCCTGTACTCGCTGACCCGCGTAACGCAATTTCATTGGTCAATTTAAGCCTTGCAGCCAATTTTCCACTGATATTCGAGCCAAAATCACTATAATTCTCAAAACGACCCGCCAACCCGACTAACAATCTATCTGCAATCTCGCCTTCAAAATCGGCATACGCTCCTAAACTGCTTCTGGATTTATTGACTTCATTGCTCGGTTGAAAACCAGGAAATACTTGCGCACCTGGAGCAGCCACTGCTGTACCTTGTGCCGCGCCGCCTGCCGTCAGAGAAGCCGTTGGAACGGTACGACCATTTCCGAAATAAGAATTGGTCTCGCCTGCCACGATTTGATACTGGTCATAACGCGCTTCTGCTCCAAACGCAACGTTAAAACGATTTATTGCACCCAATTTCTCAAACATTCTGGAAAAATCCAAATTGGTTGAATTTTGTTTGAACCGCAATTGTCCCGCATTAAAAACCGTTTGTTGCTCATCGCCATTTGGCAAAGACGCATTGCCAGAGTTGAAAACCGTGAACTGGAAGCTATTTTGACCATAAACATTGCTCAAATCCATTTTCCAGTCGCCCAATTTAGTTCTGAAACCTGCCATAACCGACTCATCATTCACATCGGAACGAATCCCTGGCAAAAAACCATTTTTATAAAATAATGAGCCATCTGTTTTCAACGGCTGTTGATTGCGCGCCACTGGAATCCGATAGTTCCCAAAACCATCTCCTGTGCGGCGCGTCACGCCACCATTGAAATAAAATTCGCCCGATTCACCAATTTGATACGCGCCATTGAAAAAACCACCATAATTTTTAGAAGTTGAATTGCCATAAACCATATTATGACGGTCATAACCATTTGCTTTTTCAAGCGCAGCATCTGCTGCAATCAAATTGGTACGGAAAGTCGCTTGGTCTTGACCCGCAGGTGTGGACGGAAAACTACCACTTGCACCTAAATAAGTCGTTGGAATATTGTCCGTACCACTGCGATTCGTTTTGCCTCTATCATTATATTGACCCGCAACCATCAACCAACCTTTGGAACCCAATTTGAACCCTTTCATAATGTCCAATTGATCCACATTGCCATCGGTAATTTCACGGGTGTGATCCGTATAGCCGCCGCCAAGATTGGGTGTGGAGTATCTCATCGTGGTATAATTCGTACCCGCAGTCAATGAAACGGCAAGTCCATCGGTTTCTTTTTTCAAAACGATGTTGATAACGCCCGCAATCGCGTCAGAACCGTATTGAGCCGCCGCGCCATCGCGCAATACTTCAATGCGTTCAATCGCCGCCACTGGAATCACGTTCATATCCGTACCAACCGAACCGCGTCCAACCGTTCCATTGATGTTGACCAATGCCGACGTATGACGGCGTTTGCCATTCACCAAAACCAACACTTGGTCAGGACCCAAACCGCGCAACGAAGCGGGATCTACGTGATCCGTTCCATCCGCAACCGTTTGGCGATTGGAATTGAAACTCGGAGCAACGAAATTTAAAATTTGTCCGACATCCACTTGCGAAAAGCCTTTCAAATCTTTTGGCGTGATGACATCCACTGCGACCGCCGATTGTGTATTCGTGCGCGAAGGTGCGCGAGAACCCACCACCACAACATCCGTCAATTTTGAACTGGATTCCTCCAATGCAATGTCTAACGAAAATTCATTTCCAACAGTCATTTCTTTACTGTCGTAACCAATGAAAGTAATGACAATCAATGAGTTACCATTTGGCAACGTCAACTGAAATTTGCCTTCTACGTCTGTGAGTGTGCCGAGTGTCGTGCCTTTTGCGGAGACCGATGCGCCAATTAACGGTTCTTTGGTACGACCGTCCGTAACGCGACCTGAAATAGATTTTTGCGCTATCGCCGAAGTAATGCTCACAAAGAGCGCGATAATCAAGATTAAGATTTGTTTCATTAATGAAATGTTGAGTTAAATTTTTTCAGACATTTGTAATTGCAACGGTACGCAAAAGTAGTAATTTATTTTAATAATGGATTCATTTTAAAAATATTATTTCAAAATGGATTTTGATAAATCACCTTAAAGTAAAAAAAATAATTGAAAAACCTTAATTTTTAATACTTTTGCCTTCTAAAATCAAAAAAAATGCGCTTAGAAAAAATACATATTAAAGGTTTTAAAGACCCAAACAGAATCGTTGAATTAGAATTTTCCAAAGAACCTATTACCATTGTCTTTGGCGAAAATGGCTCTGGCAAAACCACGCTTTTGAAAATTATACAAGCGTTTTTGAAAAATGATGTTGCTGTACTTATCAAGGAAAATGTACAAGAGATAAAGGTCACTTACAGTAATCAAGCACATATTTATAAAATTAAATTAAAAGTAGATATTATAGGTAATAAGACGGTTATCAATCAATTAGATGATTTTAGTTTTTTACACGCAACGACCACTTCAGTAATGTTTGGAGTAAATCGTGGCACCATAGAATCAAATGCTTTTTTAATGGAAGCGATGCACAAGGCGTTGTTAGAGATTAGAAATACAGAAAAAAAATTATCAACTAAAAGTCGTATCAATATAGATAGTATGATTCGTGTAACGGATATTGATACGGGGAAAAAATTAGAAAGGCTTGAATACCAACTTGTTCATCATTACAGTATTGATAATTTAAAAATTGAAGATGTTAGCAAATACCTAAGCGAATGTTATGATGACGGACAAAACGCTTTAGCAAAAAAAATTAGAGATGCTTTTTTTCATACGATTGATAATGCAATGGAAATCGTTACTAATCCTGAATTATTTGATTTCCCCGAAGGGTTTTGGACTAAATTTGAGCAACAAAAATCACTTTTTCAATTGGTTGTCAATGATTTAGAAAATTCCAATACGCAACGATTGTTAAAATCTTTTATTCAAATCGAAAACCCCAAAACGGCAATTGAGGTAAAACCATATAATAACAATATTTTTAAGTCATTGATTTTGAATCTTTTAGCAAAATCGGAGGAAGAAAATATTGCATTGAAAGCGGTTAATGCCTTGGTTTTGCATTTCAATAAAAGATTAGCTCGCGGCAAACAATTAGTTGTAAATAGTGAAAAAACATATATTCAATTACCCGAAGGCGGACAACATGAATTAAGTGAATTGTCAAGTGGCGAACGGCATTTATTAAGTTTTTTGGCATTATTCCTCATCATAGCACGA
>JBEEMZ010000164.1:0-10868 GCA_041192405.1 Bacteroidota bacterium
CCGATTTTTCAAAGAACTTTTTATATAGTTGACTCGAATCTTGCGACCCGAATCTCAATACGTTGCTTATTTTTTTACTGAAAAACTTTTATTTCAGTACGCTTTTCTTAGCGGCTGCAAAGGTACAATTCATTTTTATATTTCCAAGCCTTTATTAAAATATTTTTTATTTTTTTTTATTTTCTTGGATTTTTTAAAACTGCTTGGCTCGTTTGCCGCCTTGTTTCTTAAAGCGACGCAAAGGTACAATCAATTTTCATATCTCCAAACTTTTTTCAAAAAAACTTTCATTTTTTTTAACTTTTTTTTGGAAACGTTTAAAACGGTTTGTCTCGTTTGACCCCCTCTTTCTTAAAGCGACGCAAAGGTACAACTTCATTTCGTTCTACCAAACTTTTTTTCATTTATTTTCATTTATTTTTCATTTATTTTTTTGATTGGCAAAAAGATAAACCCAAGAGGACATTTTTAGCTCCGATGTGTGCCACCAATTTCAAACCGTCGAAAAGCGCGGAATCCGCGTAAAGTTGCCCGCAAGTGGTAATTTATTTTGTAATTCACTGATAATCAATGATTTATAACTCTGTTTTGGAAACGGGCTTTTAATGGAATCGTGAAAAATCGTAGGGGCGGGTTGTAATTAGCCTTTTTACATTAAAAACAAAATTACTCATAAATTATCTTATTAATTCAACTTTTCTCACAGAACGCAATATTCTAAAACAATATTTGCCATTATGCTACGGAGCTTTAACGTTATAATATGTTTTTTCCCGCAGATTTCGCTGATTGGTTCCGCAGATTTTCGCAGAAGGAAGGTTTCAACCCCAAAAAGCTGCGTAAAGCTGCGAAAAAATGGGCGCAATCTGCGGGCAAAAATCGCTCCTTTTCTAAAGCGGAAATGGCTGCGGATTTACATTTAATCTTATAAATCATTGAAAATCAATCCTTAAATCCTAATTTAGAGTTCTTTCTTAAAATCCCAAGTATTCAAAAAACCTGTATGAAAATCTCCTTTTCGGAATTTTTCATTGCGCATCAACCGTTGATGAAATGGAACGGTTGTTTTAATGCCTTCAATGATAAATTCATCTAATGAACGTTCCATTTTTGTAATACATTCGTCTCTTGTGCGCGCTCGACAGATTAATTTCGCAATCATCGAATCATAATACGGTGGAACCGTGTAACCTGCGTAAACATGTGTATCTACGCGCACGCCATGACCTTTCGGCGTGTGCAGCGTCGTAATTTTGCCCGGATTGGGTCTAAAATCATTAAATGGGTCTTCTGCATTGATGCGACATTCCATTGCCCACATTTCTGGATAATAATTTTTACCTGAAATCGGAACACCTGCGGCAATTTTAATTTGTTCTTTAATTAAATCGTAATCTATAACTTCTTCTGTAACAGGATGTTCGACTTGAATCCGCGTATTCATTTCCATAAAATAGAAATTACGGTGTTTATCTACCAAAAATTCTATCGTTCCAACCCCTTCATAATTAATGTATTGCGCAGCTTTGACGGCAGCATTGCCCATTTCTTCGCGCAATTCGGGAGTCATAAATGGAGAAGGCGATTCTTCCACCAATTTTTGATGTCGCCGTTGAATCGAACAATCGCGTTCCGAAAGGTGGCAAACCGTTCCAAAACGGTCGCCTGCGATTTGAAACTCAATATGACGCGGCTCTTCCACGTATTTTTCGACGTAAATGCCATCATTTCCAAACGATGCTTTTGCTTCTGCCCGCGCTGTATTCCATTGATTTTCAAACTGTTGCTCCTCCCAAACGATGCGCATCCCTTTACCGCCGCCGCCTGCGGTTGCTTTCAAAATGACAGGATAACCGATTTCAGCAGCGATTTTTTTACCCATCGGCGTATCCTTTATTAACCCGCCCGAACCTGGCACCACAGGCACACCTGCCTCAATCATGGTTTCTTTGGCAGTGATTTTATCACCCATTTTTCGGATTTGTGCGGGCGTTGGTCCGATGAATTTAACACCATATTGAGTACAAATCTCTGCAAATTGTGCATTTTCCGATAAAAAACCGTATCCTGGATGAATGGCATCCGCATTTGTAATCTCTACCGCCGCAAGCAATCGTTGAATATTCAAGTAAGATTGCGCAGAGGCGGGCGGCCCAATGCACACTGCCTCATCCGCAAAACGAACATGCAAACTATCGCGGTCGGCAGTGCTATAAACGGCAACCGTTTTAATGCCCATTTCCCGACACGTCCGAATAATGCGTAATGCGATTTCCCCTCGATTGGCTATGAGTATCTTTTTAAACATTTTTAGGAATGATAAAGGTTAAATGATGAATGAGGCATAATGCATGATAAATGATGAATAGCGTAATTATTTGATAATCAATTGAATATGAATTCATCATTCATCATTTATCATTCATCATTAGCCATTAGGGTCAACCAAAAATAATACTTGGTCATACTCAACTGGACTCGCATCATTGACACATATTTTAACAATTTTGCCTTTGATTTCGGATTCAATCTCGTTGAAAAGTTTCATCGCCTCCACAATACATACAACGGTTCCTTTTTGAACAGGATCGCCGAGTTTAATGTAGGGCGGTTTATCCACAGACGCAGCGCGATAGAAAGTACCCACAATGGGTGACTTGATTTCTAACAAATTTTTAGCAACGGCTGATTCTGCGGGCGTTTCAGATTTTGATTTTGCGGGCGCGGCAGCGATAGGCGCACTTTCAGCACTTTGCGCAGGTGCGGATGGCGCAGAAGGTGCTGCCATTTGCATCATCGGCTGCGAATGAATAACTTGCGTTTTGCCTTTGACGTATTTAGAAGTCCGAATGACCATTTTTAAATCACCCTGTTCCAATTTGAATTCTGCTAAATTGGATTTGTTGATAATGGCAATCAGCTCTTGGATTTCTTTAAAAGTCATGATGGAAATATTTGATTATGGATTTCGGATTGTGGTTCCTACGGAATGACAAAAAAAATTTGTTATTCCGTAGGAACGCAATTACTTGGTGCGTTCTAAATAAGCGCGTGTTTCAGTATTCACCTTGATTTTATCACCCTTATTAATGAACAATGGAACGCGTACTTCCGCGCCCGTTTCGACCGTTGCAGGTTTCATGGTGTTCGTTGCGGTATCGCCTTTAATCCCTGGCTCCGTGTACGTCACTTCCAATACAACCGATGAAGGTAAGTTAACGGTCAGCGGTTCATTGTTTTTTGCATTAAACAAAATATCTATTTGACAATCGGTTGGCATTAAATCTGCATTGTCAATGGACGTTTCTGGCAAACAAATTTGTTCATAAGATTCGTTATCCATAAAGTTGTAACCTGATTCATCCTTATAAAGATACTGAAAATTGCGCCGTTCGACACGCACTACGTCAATTTGATGTCCGCTTGGAAACGTATTATCAACGACCCGACCATTTGTAACGCTTTTCAACTTCGTGCGCACAAAAGCAGGACCTTTGCCTGGTTTGACATGAAGGAAATCCACCACAATATAGATATCGTGGTTGAAAGTGATACAAACACCTTTTTTAATTTCTGTTGTAGTTGCCATTTAATAAAAATGCTTAATATATAAAATTTTGATTATAAAACATTTAGTTAGCCAAATTATTGGCTCTTGCATGAAGCACTAAACAAATAGGGAAATTTCGCGCCGCCAGAGGGGGCAGAGAAAGCTGAATTTAAAAAAAATGATTTTTTTTAAATTCAGCTTTCTGGAGGGTCTTTTTCCACAAACCTTATTTGTAATCAATAAGCCCATTTGACGAATATCGACCCCCATGTGAATCCGCCGCCAAATGCCGTCAATATTAAATTATCGCCTTTTTTCAATTTTGATTCATAATCCCATAAACACAAAGGCAATGTTGCTGCGGTCGTATTGCCATATTTGTGAATATTGACCATGATTTTTTCCATCGGTGCGCCTGAAAAATCAGCCACTGCACTAATGATTCGTTTATTCGCTTGATGCGGCACAATCCAATTGATATCATTGATAGTCAATTGATTGCGTTCCATTAAAGCCTTCATAGTGCTGCTCATGCCGTTGACAGCCGCTTTGAAAACAGGTCTGCCTTCTTGATACAGAAAGTGCATTTTTTTATCAATGGTTTCATACGAAGGCGGATGTAACGAGCCTCCCCCTTTCATGTGTAGCCAATCGCTGCCACTGCCGTCACTGCGCAAAATGGAATCTTGCACCCCAAAACCATCGGTATTGGGTTCAAGCAGGATTGCACCGCAGCCATCTCCAAACAAAATACAAGTCGTTCTGTCTGTATAATCCGTAATGGTGGACATCACATCTACGCCCACAACAACTACTTTTTTATATCGCCCCGACTCAATAAATTGCGAACCTGTCTGCAATGCAAACAAAAATCCAGAACAAGCCGCCGCTAAATCATATCCAAAAGCATTATTTGCCCCAATTTTATGGCAAGTCAAAGTCGCAGTATCAGGAAATTTCATATCACCCGTGACGGTTGCACAAATCATTAATTCAATTTCGCTTGCATTTGTGTTGGTTTTGACGAGCAAATCTCGAACGGCTGCTGCTGCCATATCCGATGCTGCCCAACCTTTTTGAATGCGTCTGCGTTCTTTGATACCCGTTCGGGACATAATCCACTCATCGGAGGTATTCACTAATTTTTCCAATTCGGCATTCGTAACAACGTATTCAGGCACGTAGCCCGCAACACCTGTGATAGCCGCCGTTATTTTTGACATGATTCTTTTTTTCGTTAATCGATTGGCTTTGCGTGAAAACGCCGCAAAATTAATCAATCATTCGACTTTTTGATAGTTTTTTGAGAACAAAAGTTACAAAAGCTGTAAAGGAGAATCATTTTTACACAAAAAAATGAAAGTGGTACACCATTGTTTAAAAATATCGCATCCATTAAGCGGCATAGATAATGGTTGCCTACGGAATGACAAGCGGAATGCTCGTTATAAAAATTTAGTAGCTGTTTTGGATGAAAATAGCGATCGGGGATCGGCTTTCGAACGATTTTTGCAAAATTTTATTAGGAAAAATAGCTTTAAACAGAATGATGAAAAATAAAAACGATTTTATGATTTAACATTTTTCATCTTTATAAAATATTTTTTTAATTCATAAATCCTTTATAATGAATACTTTAGATTTTAAAAACCAGCATCTTAATGACATTCTTTTCCAAAATCGGAATAAGTCTTATGGTGCGTATGTATTGCGTAAGTTGTATGAGGGTCACGTTTTGAAGGCGAGTTTGCTTGCGTCTATTTTGTTTGTGTCTTGTTTTTTGCTGCCTAAGCTTTTTGCAAAAGCAGCAAATACCGTATCCACAAACAAAAATGTAGCGATTGAGTTGTTGCCGCCGCCGCCAATGAATGCTGCTACACCTGTGAATGGAGGTTGCACAGAGGAAGCGATTCGGGTTGTGCAAGGGATGCCGAAATGGAAACCTGGTAAGCAACAAGGGCGTGCTGTGAAAGTGAATTTTACATTGCCAATTAAGTTTAAATTAGATTAAGCACTGGTGAATGATGAATGATGAATGATAAATTTTATAATTAATGGATAATCATATTTTTATAAAATTCATCATTCATCATTCATCATTACTTATAAATTTAAGAAAGTTCGATAATTAGAATTATATTCCATTTTTTTCGTACTGCCCAAATTAATCGTCATGGTTCCGCTAATGTAATAGTAAATATCGGTTTTGTAATTATCACCTCGTTTTTGTCCTGTCGGTGCCTCCAAATTCGTAACACCGAAAAAAGCAGGGGTGCGCCAAGACATTTGAGCCGCCACTTCATTTTGCTCTTTTAATGCCTTCACATCGGGATAATTCCCACTCACATCATCTAAATAATCGGTAAAAGTTTGATGGAAAACCAATTCCAAACCGAAATTGACGCGTTTGCTGGCTGCCAATTTGACACCTAAACCATAAGGTATTGAAATTTGAAACAAACGATATGGTTTTCCACCATTTAAAGTTTGACCTTCTGTGCCAAGCGGTTGCAATGCAATCCATTTACCCGTTTTATCTCGCGCTTCTGGATTGTGGTAAAATCCAGCAACCCCCAAAATCAGATAAGGCGCGGAAATCTTGCCATCTAACACATCATATTTTGTCAAATTCACTTCTCCGTGAATACCAACCTCATACAATGTATTTCTAAAACTCAAGTTTCGATTGCGGCGGGAACCATTCGCGTAAGCGTCTGTGTACGAAAAGCGTCTTAGCGCAGCATGACCCGAAACGGAGAACCGTGGACTAAAATTATAACGATACATCAAACCGCCCGACGAGCCATAAGCACGCGTTTCAGGCATGTTGCCATATTGCAAATCGCCTATATAATTCGTCACACCTACTGAGAGTCCAACTTCGCTATATTGAGCTTGACCGATATTCAGAAATGTAATTGCAAAAAAGAGTGTCGTAATTTTTCTCATATAATATGGGATTTTAATAAAAAAAAGATGTAGAGCTTTAAACGATTGTTATTTAGTGTGGTCTGTTTCAAATGTCGGTTTAAACAGGAGTAAAAGTAAATATCTTGAGATTTCGGAATGTAGATTTCGGATTTCGGAATAAAGCCTAAATAGTTGATTCTGAAATCCACCTTCCAAAATCAAAAAAGATTCCAAGTTTTTAATTTAGAAGATTTTAAATGCTTCACAAGTAAAATATTTTTATACGGGAAATAGCTACCCTGAAAAAGGTATCTATTTTTTACCACCTCCGTTTTTGCAAATCTTAATTTTTAAAAAGTTTACCTTGTCACGTTCAATAAATTTAATGTTTATGAATTCATATTTAATAGGGACTAAGCGCATTAAGCTAAAATAGTTAATTAGCTGATAATCAATTATTTATAATAAAAACGTTTAAAACTAAAATGAGTAAAATGTTATTATTCTGTTAAAATTGATAAAATAATAAAAAAAATGTCAAAAAAATTTGACTTGTTAAGGAGATTAACTGTACTTTTGCAAAACAATTGAAGATGTGACATAGAAAAGTAAATAACTTTTTATGTTTAAAAATATAGTTTTTGTGTTTATTTGTTTTAACAGACCGTCACAAATCTCTGTTCGTGACGGTTTTTTTTCACAATCACAAAAAAAAAATATGTAAAGTATTAGATACTAAACTAAAACTCTTTTAAAAAGACCTTATTAGATTTTATCTATTCAGCCAAGTAATTATTTTAGTGTTTTATGTTTCAGATGACCGTTGCGAATCGGAGTACCGCAACGGTTTTTTTTATTTTATTTTTAAATTTTATTAACAAATCTGTTACTTTCCAAAAATTTCACGTCAGAACCTACAAATAGCCCAAAATCATATTGCGATAATGGGCTATTGAGACCTTCTTTAAAACAAAAAAGTATAATAGTGATTCAATCGTTAGATTATTGCAGGTTCCTTTTTGGGTTGTGTCAAGCAATGCGCTTGACATTTTTTTTTGCCCAAATCATCGGATTAGCGTCGCAAATCCTTCTATTTCATGTGGTTCACCTCTCGGTCCCGTGAATTGCACCACACATATATATACGCCTTGCGGTTCTTCTCGCCCCGAATTGAACTTTTGACCATTCCAACCTTCACTCGGATTATTGGTTTCAAACACCAATTCGCCCCAACGATTCCAAATGCGCATCTTAAAACCTGTCATGCCTTCCAAAAAACCAGTACCTTTAAACAAATCGTTTTTGCCATCTTGATTTGCTGAAAACGCATTGGGCAAATGATAAATCACTTTTGGCTCCACATCAATATATTTAATCATGGAATCCACACAATGATTGGCATTGGAAGCGACCAATTTGATTTTTTGAAGCCCTGTATCTCGAAATACAAATGTTGGATTTTGTTGCGTCGAATAACCTTTATTGCTGAAAAACCATTGCCACCTATCCGAAAATTTCGATAAATCTCGAAATTGAACTGTATTCATAAAAGTATTCGGTTTGTCGGGCGTGAAATCAAAATTGGCAATCGCACCTTGCTTCACTTTTATCCAACTCGGATAAGACGCACTTGCTTTACAACCAATCGGCGAAGTCACATTCACAGAAACCGAATATGTACCCGCTTGTGTATAAGTATGTTTGGGACTAATACCTGTGCCTGTCGTTCCGTCGCCAAACGTCCAAACAATATTATAGGTGGAGTCAATGGGTACCGACAAATTTTTAAATTCAGTATTCGTCGGCGTGCAATCCACATAACGGCTTGGCTCAATAATCAATATCGGCGGCACAGGATACCAACGAATCGGACGCGTTGTATCCGCTAAACAACCTTTTTTATCCACCACTTTTAAAACAATATTTTTAACACCAGGTGTTTGATATAAATGGGCGGGATTTTGTACAAATGAAGTGGTACCATCTCCATACTGCCAATTCCAAGTAGAAAGATTGCCCGATTGCGAACTGGAACGGTCTCGAAACGTAACGGCTCCTGCCACACACGTATCATAGGTGTATGTAAAATCTGCCAACGGCTTGTTATAAACTTTAATCGTGACAAAGGCTGTATCAGAACAAGGCGCACCAGGTTTTAAAAATAATTTTCCTTTATAAGTACCTGTATCAGGGAAGGTTATATTGGCATTCCAATCACTGAAACGCTGTTCTGTACCTTGAATATTGAAACTCCAATAAAAATCGTTTCCAATAAAACTTTGTTTGATGCTTTGATTTTCGATAAAAACGGTGTTTTTCCCGCAGGCTTGTATGAAAAATTGTTTGCCTGCGATGGCTGTATCAGACTTGATTTTCGCTAAAACCGTTGGGTTACAATCCAATACATTAAATTGAAAATCTCTACGTAAAGTACTTAATAACAATCCATTGCGATATTCTCTTACGCAAACGCCCACTACAAATTGTCCTAAAACGGCTGCGGGCGTACCTGTAATCATCCCTGTATTGGGGTCAATCCGAACCACAGGATTGCCCGCCAAAGGTGCGCCTGCGGTATAGGTTGGCACGCGAAATTGTACAGGAGTCATCATCGAAAGACAGGCGGGAATCGGCACAACACCTGAACAACTATTTGGGTCGCCCGCAATATCGGAGCCTGTTCTGCCGCCGCCCAAAAGCGGGGAACAAAATTCATAAACCAATTGATCGCCATCTGCGTCTATCGCAGAATGGTCAAAATTCAATGGAAAACCGCCACAAATCAAGGTTGGCGGGAAGGAACGAAACGTAGGACTATTGTTACGAGCGATTTGAGCCGCAGGTGTCAATTCAATCGAATAACTTGCACCCGAACTTTCAGGATTCAAGATATTCGAAATCGTATTATTTCGGCAGCACCGTTGATACACCACCGTGTAACTTTCGTTGATTGCGGGCAACGGCAACAGCCAAGAATACGAACCCTCTTGCACACAAACATCAATATTCGTTTCGGTACAAGGCAAATTGGGTTTAGACAAATAACGCGAGCTATCCAACGCTGCTTGGATATTCATCATCATCGTCGTGCCTCGAAACAGGGTAATGGATGCTGGATTATCTAATTCCGCGCCTTGTCCGTTGCAATCTCGATAGATTTTCATAAAAAAGCGATATTGGTCATTTCCAATATATTTATACGTAATCTCGCCGCCAATGATGTGTTTGGCGCATAATTGACCTGCAAATGTTAGTAGCAGGAGGGTAAATAGGGTATTTTTCAAGGTATTGTCTAATTTTTATAATCAAATAATTTTAATATATCAACAATTTGGGTGTATTTTCGTTGTGTAGTGAGTGCCCGTTAAGCCCAAAACAATTAGGAAAATATTTCGCCCTAAAAGGGGAGCAGCGTGTGCAAAATTGGATGATTGATTTTTGCAAAAAATCAACCATCCAATTTTGCGCACACTGGAAGTTTTTTAATGCACTAACTAAATTAAACCTAAAATTGCAGTAATTTTCGCAATTAACGCAATTTTAATAAACGATTATCCATAAAATCTTAACCGATTTCGGATTTTGGATTTTGGATTTCGGAATGAGTTTATGTTCAATTGGCTTCAAAATCTAAAATTCACCTTTCAGATTTCAGAAAGCATTGATAATCAACCTTTTCCAAAACGCCCAAATCCGCCATCCGAAATCCACAATCCGAAATCGTATGGTCTTTGAAAACGAGAAATTGACGGAAATATTGAATGTTTTAAACGCGGGTGGCGTAATTTTGTACCCAACAGATACCATTTGGGGCATCGGCTGCGACGCAACGAATGCGGCGGCGGTCGAAAAAGTGTATCGCTTGAAAGACCGTCCTTCGGGCAAAGGTTTTGTATTATTGGTGGATTCGGTGCAGATGTTGCGGCAATTTGTGTCGCATGTGCATCCGCGCATTGACACTTTGTTGATGTATCATACCCGTCCGTTGACGGTGGTGTATGATAAAGGCGTGAATTTGGCGAAAAATGTCACTGCGCCTAATGGCAGTGTGGCGATTCGGTTGGCGACTGATTCGTTTTGTAAAGCCTTGATTCGTCAATTCGGGAAACCCATTATCGCCACTTCTGCGAATGTGAGTGGACAACCGTTTGCGAAACATTTTGGCGAAATCAGTTCAGATGTGTTGGAAAGAGTAGATTTTGTCGTTAAATTTCGGCAAGAACAGCGCGAAACAGGAGAACCTTCTGTGATTGTGCGCTTGAATGAGGCGGAAGAATTGGAATTTATTCGAGAATAACCAATGTTTAAAACGGTTTTAAACATCTTGTGGCGCAATGGAAGTCCTTTTGCGCCACATTTTTATTTTGAATCACAATTTAAATTTTTATATAAAAATAAAAATTTTACA
>JBEEMZ010000165.1:0-20249 GCA_041192405.1 Bacteroidota bacterium
TGCAAACACATAGGGATATGTGAGACATAAATTGAATTAATCAATTAATTAACTAATTGATTATCAATTGGTTAATTCAATCTATGTCTCACATGTCGCTATGTGTTTGCAAATTTGCGCCAAGCATGAACCATCAAAACAATCCGACTATAACTACTTAATCCTTCTTTAACGCCTTGTGATTTTAAATATTTTTCATAGATGAAACTCGTATCAAACCATTCGGGATATAATTTCGAATTGGCATTCAAAGCATCCAAATCTTGACGAATCGCCTCTGGAATCGTTTTGCGAAAAGCATCATATAAAACTGGATTTAGACGTTTGTAATTACTCGCAACATAACGGTAATAATTGATATAACCCGCATATTGCACGTATAAACTTGTTGACTTTCTGCAACTTAGATAGGCTAAAAAATTACAAGTACCTTCGTCTGCCCATCCGTACCCATGTGACAACTCGTGTGCGAGCGTAAAAGGTTTGTCCAAAGGATGCAACGAATTATCCATATTGCACTCGCCCGCCCAAGGCCAGTAAACGCCTGTTGCACCAAATCGGCGCAAAATACCATTTGGTTTTAAAGAACGACCTCTTAATTTTCCACCCGCAGGAAATTTATATTCATTCAAAACCCGTGTGACATCTGCCCGAATTTGTTGTTCCAAATCTTCTGGAAAAGTGCATTTTATTTTATAAATTATTGAATTTGAATCATTTAAAAATTTGTATTTAAAATTATGTAAATTTGAATCAAGTGCATTATTGGATATTTTTTGTTTTAAATCAATCATTTCACGCGCTGCAATTTCCAATTCTTGGCGCAACTGCAAACTATCTATTTTTAAGATTTTCAAACCAATTTGTTTTGTAAACAACGGGCGACTATAATTAAATCCCCATAAAAAATAAAAACCAGTAATTAAAATACCTATCGCAGATAACAATTTATGAATAAAATCTTGCCGTTTTTGAACATTCGGCACATTTTTTCGAGTCCATACACGGATTAAGCGATATAAAAAAAAGAGGATGCCTATCCAAAAAAGAGGAAAGAGTGGTATTGGCGAATACGCAAAACTTATATCCCAAAATTTGCGTATATACGTGTATAAACCGCGACTATAAAAAATTTCAACTTGGTTTGGAAAGGCATCTGCAATCATTTTCAGCACAACACTGAAAATACCTAAAATGACCCAAATCCAACGCTTCGCGCTTAGAAAACCATTTTTCAATATATTATTTTCCAAAATAAACTTATTTAAAATTTTATTTCAATATGAACGTTCAAAAATTACTATTCCTAAGTGCTTTAGCACTAACAGGATGCCAAAAAAAACAAAATAAACCAGCACATGTTGCCAATCCGTTTGACACAACTCGTTTTAATACGCAGACACTCAGCGCGGAAGATAAAACCATTTTAGCAAAAGCGACGGGTAAAACCGCACAACCTGTTACAACTCAACAAGTTATAGAACGTTTTGAAAACGCCAAAGACCGTTTGCATATTTTTTGTTTTTGGAATTTGCTCAACGAAAATAGTATGAAAACGGCACGTGCATTAAGTGAAACAGTTGCAGATTTTGACACAAATCGAGTTAAAACGATTTATGTGAATATGCCAGGGTTGCAAAAAATGGAAGATATTAATTTGTTCATTCGAGAACACCAATTGACGGGTGAAATGTTGATTTTGGAAAAAGGCGATGTTTCTTTTTTGAAAAAATACGTCAAATCGGACGCGCCCATAACAAGTTTACCTGTTTTATTGTTAGTCAACAAATCAAATGAAGTGTTGTTTCAATATCAACAACCTTTTGACGCAAAAGAGTTAAAAGCATTGATTGAGCCGTTAGTCAATCACGGTTAATGATGAATCGTGATTGATACATAATTGAATCATTTGATAATCAATGAATTATAAATTAATTATTTGTTATTCGTCATTCAATATTCATTTTTTTTATTTTTTTTTGAACTAAACGATTCTATTCTTTGTTGAAGAAAGCAAATTCATAATTTTTTTTAAATCTCATTTTTAAAATCTTTCAAAATGGCATTTGAATTCACGGACGAGAACTTTGAAGAAACCGTCTTAAATAATGACGGAGTCGCCGTTGTTGACCTTTGGGCTCCTTGGTGCGGCCCTTGTCGGCTCATCGGACCGATTATTGAGCAATTGGCAGCAGAACATAAAGATGTCCTTATTGGCAAAATGAATGTGGATGATAATCCTGAAGTGCCTACGAATTTTAATGTTCGCGGCATTCCAACGATACTCTTTTTCAAAAATGGTCAATTAGTTGATAAACAAGTCGGGATGACTACTAAACAAGTGTTGGCTCAAAAAATTCAACATGCGATGGCTCACGCTTAATCGAATCTGCTCTTGAAAAACAAAACGTCGTAGTTGCATTAACTGCGACGTTTTGTTTTTAGTTGGTTGGTTGGTTAGTTGATAATCAATCAACCAACTAACTAACTAACCAACTAAAACCTGCCACGCGGTGGTCTTCTGTCACCACCTCTATCGTTTCTATCGCTGCCTCTGTCATTTCTATTGCCACCTTGATAACCGTCTCTGCCACCACCACCAAAATCGCGGGGCGGTCTGCTTTCACCTTTATCGCCTTCATTTGCGTCGCCAGTACCTTTTGGCGGTTGCGGCAACAAAATTTTACGTGATAAACGCAATTTTCCCGTTTTTTTATCAATATCAATGATTTTGAAACGGATTTCATCGCCTTCTTTAAACGCATCTTCTACGTTATCAATGCGACTCCATGACATTTCGCTCACGTGCAACAAGCCACTTTTGCCTTTGAAACCCAAAAAGACACCATAAGGCATGACCGATTCAACCACACCCACTTCAATATCGCCCATATTGGGCATATAAACAATTTTTCCAACCCGTGCCAATGCTGCATCAATACTATCTTTATTGGAAGCAAAAATCGAAATTTGTCCTTTGCCATCAATTTCTTCAATATTAATGGTTGTCCCCGTTTCGCGCTGCATTTCTTGAATGATTTTACCGCCAGGCCCAATAACCGCACCGATAAATTCTTTATCAATAATCACAACTGCAACACGTGGCGCATGTGGTTTAAGGTCATCCGCAGGTTTTGAAATCGTCTTATTCATTTCATTTAAGATATGAAGACGACCTTCTTTGGCTTGCATCAACGCTTTTTCCAACATTTCATACGGCAATCCATCAATTTTAATATCCATTTGACAACCACAAATCCCTTTTTCTGTGCCTGTTACTTTGAAATCCATATCGCCCAGAGCATCTTCATCACCCAAAATATCAGATAAAATAGCCGTTTTACCATCTTCCGCAATCATCCCCATCGCAATCCCTGCAACGTGAGAAGTAATTTGAATACCACCATCCATCAACGCCAAAGAACCCGCACAAACGGTTGCCATCGAGGAGGAACCATTTGATTCCAAAATGTCAGAAACCAAACGAATGGTATAAGCATTTGTAGGTAAAATCTTGCGCAAAGAACGCGCCGCCAAATTTGCATGACCAACTTCCCGACGACCTGGCGCGCGTTGTGGTTTCACTTCGCCCACTGAAAATCCAGGAAAATTATAATGCAAAATGAATTTTTCAAATGACATTTCCATCGCTGTATCATTCATCATCTCGTCTAATTTCGTACCAAGCGTCAACGAAGTCAATGCCTGCGTTTCGCCGCGATTGAAAATAGCAGAACCATGTGCAGAAGGCAAAAATTCAATTTCAGACCAAATCGGACGTACTTCTGTCAAATGACGACCATCCAAACGCGCTCCATCATTCAATACAACCAAACGAATGACGTGTTTTTTAACTTTATCAAAATAATCTCTTGCAAATCGAGCATTTTTAGCCATAAATTCTTCACCAAATTCAGCTAAAAGATGCTCAGTCACTTCTTTTCCGATGGCTTTAAACGCATTTTTGCGATCATTTTTCACGGAAGCACTCAATGCAACTGCCCGAATTTTATCGGAAGCCAACATTTTAATACGTGTTTCTAATTCTGGAAAACTGGGTAAATCGGGCATAACTCTTTTTACCGTCTTGCCGACCAATTTTTCTAACACTAAAAGGGCTTGAATCTGAACTTTAATGGCTTCGTGTCCAACCTTGATAGCAGCAACTAAATCTTTTTCTTCACATTCATTCGCCTCGCCTTCCACCATTGTCACATCTTGCATGGTCGCGCCAACGATAATGTTAATATCTGCTTTTGCAAGTTCCGAACGAGATGGATTGATTTTAAATGCACCCTCTATCCGCGCTACACGTACTTCCGAAATCGGACCGTTAAACGGAATATCCGAAACCGCTAATGCCGCACACGCCGCCAACGCAACAAATGCATCAGGTAACGTTTCTTTCTCGCCAGAAATCAAATTCACAATAATTTGAGTTTCATTTCTGTAATTTTCGGGAAAAAGAGGGCGCAGGGCGCGATCCACTAACCGAGAAATTAACACTTCATGGTCTGATAATTTGGTTTCGCGGCGGAAAAAATTGCCGGGGATACGCCCCGCAGAAGCAAATTTTTCTTGATAATCCACGGAAAGTGGAAAAAAATCGAGATCCGGTTTAGGTTCGGGAGAAGCCGTGACAACGCCTAATAACATGGTCTTGCCAATGCGAACCACCACAGAACCATCTGCTTGAGTCGCTAATTTGCCTGTTTCGATGATGACCTCACGACCATCAGGCAAATGAAAAGAAGTACTGATAGGAATTTGCTTTCCCATTGCTTTAATTCACTTTTGCATATCGTCCGCCGAACAGAAAACAGTCGGAAAAAGTCGTTGGAAACGATATTTTTTAAAGAAAATGCTTCGACAAACCTTAAAACGGTCTTCATTCATAACACATTTTGTTTTGTACCGAAATAAATAGCTTCCTGTGTTTCGGTTAGAGTTGAAACAGTCGGTTGAATGTATTATGGCTTGCCGCTATAAGGCAACGACGATTTTCAATCTATGAATAGATTGAAAATCAAGCGTCTTTGGAGTCAGATTGGGAAAGAATTTTGGAATCAAAACGCTTTTTATACGGGTTAAAAAAAGCCAATGATTTTAAATTTGAGATTACCCTCTCTCTGTTTGCCGCTCCCGTTGACTATTTTCGATTTTTACTTTATTTGCCCCAAATTACACGCATTTTTTCACGATTTTTTTTTCACGCATTTTATTCTTTTGTTAGAATTTTCAAAAAAAAGAATAAAATGTGTGAAAAATTCGTGCAATTCGGGGCAAATCTTATTTACGAAGATTCAATTTCGCAATTAATTCACGATAAGTCGCAATATTTTTGTTTTGCAAATACGTTAAAAGACGCTTGCGCTTTCCTACAAGCGTCAATAATTGACGGCGGCAAGCGTGATCTTTTTTATTGGTTTGCAAATGCGCAGACAATTGTTCGATTCTGAATGTGAAAAGAGCAATTTGACCTTGCGTGTCACCCGTATTCGTTGCACTACCTGAGTGCGTCGTGAAAATCTCTTGGACTTTCTCTTTTGGAAGATAAACTGGCATATTAATTTTAATTTTACCAATGAGGATTACGAAAATCTTTTTTAGCGGGGCAAAGATACCTTTTTTTAACAAAGTACACCCGTTAATTATAAAAATTTTCAAAAAAAGATGTTTTTTGCAACGAATTTTAAAAATGATATAAAATGAAACAACTTGTATTGAATGCAAAATGGTTGAAATCACAAGCCTTTATAAACGGCTTATGGGTTCACGCCGATAGTGGGAAGACAATGAATGTTACCAATCCATTTGATAACTCATTGATTACCAATGTTCCAGACATGGGGCAAGCCGAAACACAACGCGCTATTGAAGCTGCACATCAAGCGTTTCAAACATGGAAAAGAACAACCACAGGCGAACGCGCTCGATTGTTAAAACAATTGTTTAGTCTGTTGATGGAACATCAAACGGATTTAGCGCAATTGCTGACGTTGGAACAAGGTAAACCTTTGGCAGAGGCAAGAGGCGAAATTGCTTATGGCGCATCTTACATGGAGTGGTTTGCGGAAGAGGCGCGCCGCAATTATGGCGATATGATTCCAGGTCACGATGCGGATAAACGGATTTTGGTGCTGAAACAACCGATTGGTGTTGTTGGGATTATCACGCCTTGGAATTTTCCCAATGCGATGTTGGCGCGAAAAATGGCAGCGGCATTGGCGGCAGGTTGCACAATGGTCATTAAACCTGCGGAAGCAACTCCATTGTCGGCATTGGCATTAGTGGCGTTAGCGGAACAGGCAGGTTTTCCAAAAGGTGTTATTAATGTTGTCACAACTTCTACACCCGCGATTATTGGTAAAGAATTGACTTCCAATACATTCGTGCGCAAAATATCGTTCACAGGTTCTACGCCTGTGGGAAAATGGTTGATGCAGCAATCGGGGCAAACGCTTAAAAAATTGTCTCTTGAATTGGGTGGAAATGCACCTTTTATTGTTTTCGATGATGCGGATTTGGATGCTGCGGTTGCAGGTGCGATGATTTCTAAATATCGCAATGCGGGGCAAACCTGCGTTTGTGCAAATCGGATTTATGTACAAAATGCTGTTTATCAACCTTTTATAGAAAAATTAACTCAAGCTGTAAAAGCATTAAAAGTTGGTAATGGTTTAGAAAATGGAACGATAGTCGGTCCGTTAATTGACCAAAAAGCAGTTGAAAAAGTAGATAGATTGGTGAAAGATGCTATTTCAAAAGGAGCAAAATGCTTAACAGGTGGCAAAAAACATGAATATGGAGGCACTTTTTATGAGCCAACCCTTTTAACCGATGCAACAAAAGAAATGGATTTAACCCAAGAAGAGATTTTTGGACCCGTCGCACCGATTTATCGTTTTGAAACCGAAAATGAAGTGGTTCAAAAAGCAAATGATACGCCTTTTGGGTTGGCAGCGTATTTTTATGGACAAAATATGAGTCGGATTTGGCGCGTTGCGGAAGCCCTTGAATATGGCATGGTTGGGATTAATACGGGATTGATTTCGACGGCGACTGCACCGTTTGGCGGTATCAAAGAAAGTGGCTTCGGGCGAGAAGGGTCGAAATACGGCATGAATGATTATATGGAAATTAAATATATGTGTTTTGGCAGTGTATAATAAAAAGCAAGTGTTTTTAAACAAAATTTGTATTTATACCGTCACAAAATCTTTGAAAATACAATTGCGTTGTTACAAAATATTATCTTGTTTTATTGCAACAAACTAAAAGAAATACCGTTTGGGTTATTGACAATGCTTCTAAACGGTTGTACCTTTGCAGCCAAATACGAGCATTGTGGCGTATTTTGTTTTACACCATTTCTACTCAGTTAATTACCAATAAAATCATTCAAAATTATGAAAAATTACAGCAAAACCAATGGCTTAAGCCTACAACAATTTATCAGCCATTTCGAGGAGCTTCCTAAAAAGGAAAAAGATGCGATTTTACAAACCCTCAAAGCAACCATGAATAAACAAAAACCTGCCAAAATAATGAGTAATCCACTTCGTAGAGAAGTTGCGTATGATACTTTTGACAGTTTTGTAATTATTTGATATTCAACTTTTTAGCATCTTGCATCAGTCAAAGAAATGGAGCCTATTGGATCATACCAGTATGCTCCATTTCTTCAATCATTGTATTTGTCAAAAAACAAATAATTCGTGCAAATTAGTTAAATTCATGGCGAAACACCTAAAAATTCCTTTTTTTTGCTTTTTTTTGTCGTTCAAAATTAAAAATTCGTCAAAAATGCCTATTTCTAAAAAAAACGTTTTATGGATTTGTGCCTTGTTTGCCTTAAAAACCATTGCGCAAACGCCTTTGGATAATTATTTCATGCTTCAAGAAATCGCGGATGGCGAGAAACATGCTCATGCTGACCTTGAAAATTTCGCGCCAACAGGTGCAGGTGCAAATTATGATGTGAAATATCATCGTTTTTATTGGGAAGTAAATCCTGCAATTCGCTACATCAAAGGTTCCGTGACAACATATTTCAAAGCGTTGGAAAATATGGATAAAATGACTTTTGATTTGGATAACACCTTACAAATAGATAGTGTCAAATTTCATAATAATTTGGTTAGTTACACGCAATCGCCCAATAAAATTCTTGAAGTCAACTTATCATCTCAAATTATCAATGGTAATTTGGATTCAATTATGGTTTATTATAAAGGTATTCCGCCTTCGACTGGTTTTGGTTCGTTCACTACGAATGTACATAATGGTGCGCCCATTCTTTGGACTTTATCAGAGCCTTATGGTTCCCGCGATTGGTGGCCCTCTAAATTGGATTTGAATGATAAGGTGGATTCGATAGATATAGTTGTCAAAGTGCCAAAAGGCAACAAAGTTGCTTCAAATGGCGTTTTGATGTCTGAATTCGCGCTTGATACGATTTCAAAAATCGTACATTGGAAGCATCGGTATCCGATAACGCCTTATTTGATAGCGATTGCGGTGACAAACTATGTTGAATTTACGGAAAAAATACCTTTGCGGGGCGATACATTGAATTGTTTAAACTATGTTTATCCTGAATATTTGGCAACAGCGCGGGTTAAATCGCCTGAAATGATTCCGATTATGCAACTTTATGACTCTTTATTTGCGCCTTATCCGTTCAAAAAAGAAAAATATGGACATGCGCAATGGGGCTGGCCTGGCGGCGAAGAACATCAAACGATGAGTTTCATGGCGAATTTAGACCAAAGTTTAGTCGCGCATGAGTTGGCGCATCAATGGTTTGGCGATATGGTGACTTGTGGGAGTTGGCAGGATATCTGGTTGAATGAAGGTTTTGCTACATACTTAACGGGCTTGACTTACGAGCGTTTATATAATGGACTTTATTGGAATGCGTGGAAACAACAGACTTTGAATTCAGTGCTTTCGCAAACGGCGGGTTCGGTTCGAGTGGATGATACGACGAGTGTCAACCGTATTTTTGATTCTCGGTTGACTTATAATAAAGGTGCTTATGTGTTACATGCGTTGCGTTGGAAAGTGGGGGACAGTGCTTTTTTTGCAGGCGTTCAAAATTATTTGCGTGACTCGCGCTTAATGCACGGTTATGCGGTGACAAATGATTTAAAAAGACATATTGAAGCAACAAGTCGGCAAGATTTAACGCGTTTTTTTGCAGATTGGTTTTATGGGCAAGGTTATCCGACGTTTACAATGAGTTCGTGTCGTGCCGCTTGGTTGCCGAATCAAGTGCGCTTGACAGTGAATCAAACGACTTCACATACATCTGTACCCATATATGAGATTCCGATTCCTGTGCGCATTAAGAGTCAAACGGGGCGGGATACGTTATTGAGGTTGAATATTACGGGAGTTGGTCATAGTTTTATGCTTAATTTACCGTTTAGTGCCGATAGCATTTGGGCAGACCCGAATTTGAGTTTACCTGCAAAATATCGGGTTTTTGGTACATTTGGTGTTTTAACGAATTTTATTGGTTATTGTGATGCGACGGACGAAATGATTAATACATTACCTGCAACCGTTTATCCAAATCCTATTGATAATGTATTAACCATTGATTTTCAATTAAATCGTTATCAAAAAGTCAATGCAACTTTGTTTAATTTAATAGGTGGGAAGGTTTTGCAAAAAGAATTAGGGCAAGTGCAAGGCAAAATAGAATGGCAATTAGAGCAATTGCCCGCAGGAGTTTATCTGTTAAAATTGACAGATGGTGAAAAATCATCGGTTCATAAAATTATTAAATCATATTGAATTATGATTTTTTGTCATTCCGTAGGAAACTCACTTTCCTACGGAATAACAAAAAATCATAATTTAATAAACCTAAAATGAAGGGAAATGAAAACCATATTTTTAATTCGACATGCTAAATCTGATTGGGGAAACATGGGTTTGCGCGATTTCGACCGCCCATTATCAGAGCGCGGCTTGCGCGACGCGCCCCGCATGAGTGCCTTTTTGGAAAGTCAAGGCGTTGAACCCGATATTTTAATTTCCAGTCCTGCCAATCGCGCTCAAATGACCGCAGGTTATTTTGCAGATGCGTTTGGGATTTCCAAAAATAAGATTGACTTGCGCCGCGAAATTTACGAAGCGGAAGTAGAAGACATCAACAAAATTGTGCAAGATTTAGAAGATAATTTCAACACCATTTGTTTATTTGGTCATAATCCAACGTTTACGCATTTTGCGAATCAGTTCACAGATGACTATATTGACAACATTTCTACCTGTGGCATTGTTAAAATTAGAGCAAATGTGGCTCATTGGACCGATTTCAATGAAAAACATGGAAAAGTTGTTGACAAATGGTTTCCAAAACAACTAAAAATTCATAAATGATTCAAAAAAAACTCTATTTTATTTTGATTTTTGCTACATTCGGTTGTGGCGGAATGTCAAGTCGTTCGGGAATGGCGATGTCTGAAGAGAAATTAGCAACGCTTTTATCGGATTTGCACATTGCGGAAGCATACGTAGAAAGTGAAGCAGAACCCGTGCGAGATAGTTTAGCAAAAAGGTACACTGCACAAATTTTCAAAAAACATGGCGTGACTGAAGCTCAATTTGATACAACAATGGGATGGTTAGCGCGCCGCCCCAAATTATTGGAGTTGGTTTACAAAAAAGTAACGTATCGCGTTGAAAAGAGGGATTCCTTATTGCAGGCTCCGACAAAAAATTAATAATTTATTAATATAACGGAAGTTCTAAGTAGCTAAATCGTATTGTAATTTTGCCGCTATGATGATATTATGGACGGTGTGGAAACCTGCCGTCATATTCGGTCAGACCCGCATTTGAAACATACTTTAATCGCCTTTTTGACGGCGCGGGATGAAGATATGACTCAAATTCAAGCATTAGACGCTGGCGGAGACGATTTTATTACCAAACCCATTAAACCACAAGTGTTATTAAGTCGGTTACACGCGCTTTTGCGCCGTCGCAAGGCAGACGAACAGACGACGCTTAAAATTGCAGATTTGGAAATTAATAAAGAGACCGTTTTAGTAACGCGAGGTGAAGAAATCATTGAATTGCCGCGCAAAGAGTTTGAATTATTGTGGTTATTGGTTTCTAAACCAGGAAAAGTATTTACAAGAGAGGAGATTTACACTAAAATTTGGGGACATGACGTTATTGTAGGCGATAGAACTATGGATGTTCACATTCGGAAACTCCGCGAAAAGCTTGGTCAAGATTATATTAAAACGCTGAAAGGTGTTGGTTATAAATTTGATTTCTAATAGTTGGTTAGTTAGTTAGTTGGTTGGTTGGTTGGCTGGTTAGTAAAATAATACTTAGCCAACTAACTAACCAACTAACTTTGCGCTTTCAATGTTGAACATTTAAATCAAAAAAATTAAAAAAATGATGATAAAAATTCACTCATCATTTGAATATCCGTTATTATGCTGAAAAATCCAACGCCTCGCCGTATTGCATTATATGCGGCTGCCCTTATTACATTAACTGTTTTTTTTATAACAAGCCTTTTGGAATGGTTCGCGGGTAATATGGGTGCCGTTTTGCGCCTTGTGCTGTTGCCTTCCTTGATTGGTTTTGTGACTTTCGGTATCGTTTATTTTTTCACGAAGCAGTTTATTGACAATCGTATTAAATTAATATATAAAAAAATCACAAGTGATAAAAATACAGATATTGATATGCCCCATCATTTAGATGATGTCGAACGCAAAGTGGATGAGTGGACTGCGCATAAAGAACAAGAAATCAAGACTTTACAAGAATTGGAAGCGTATCGGCGCAATTATTTAGGCAATGTCTCACATGAGTTGAAAACACCTATTTTTAATATTCAAGGTTTTTTGCATACGTTATTGGATGGCGGGCTTCATGACCCCAATGTGAATGTTTCGTATCTCCAAAAAGCGGCTAAAAATGCGGAACGTTTACAAACGATTGTAGAAGATTTGCAGGCGATTTCAAAATCAGATGCGGGAGAGATGCACCTTGATTTACAAACCTTTGATATTCAAAAACTTACGCAAGAAGTGATGGATGATATGGAGTTGAAAGCGAAAGGTCGAGGGATTAAATTGGTTTTCAAAGAAGGTGCGAATAATGGTTGGATGGTTCGAGCGGATAGGGAAGCGGTGCGGCAGGTGTTGACCAATTTAGTCAATAATTCTGTCAAATACGGCAAGGAAAATGGACAAACCAAGATTGGATTTTACGATATGGACAAAATTGTGTTGATAGAAGTGTCTGATAACGGTATCGGCATTGCTCGGCACCATTTAAAACATGTTTTTGACCGTTTTTATCGAGTGGATAAGAGTCGGTCACGAGAAGTTGGCGGTTCGGGTTTAGGTTTGGCGATTGTGAAACATATCATTGAAGCGCATAAACAGAGTGTACATTGGCGGAGTACGGAAGGGCAAGGCTCTACTTTTGGGTTTACATTAGAAAAGTCATTTTAAGAAATAAAATGCGCTCATTTGCTAAAATGGACGCATTTTGTATTTATAGTTGCCTTTTTAAGGCTAAAAAGAACAAAAATGAAATATCCAAGTGATTTTAGTAATTGGACAACTCAAGCAGCACTAAACATGAATTTTCACAAGATTTATACGGATTTTCGATTCAACCATCCGTATAAATCTTGTGAAAATCCGTGTAATTCGTATTTCCATCAACCCAATTTTAACTATTGTCATCTACGAATGTTTTATTATCAAAACATTAAAGATATTTAAACGTTTAAATGATAAACTTTTAAATATGAATAAAAACGCCATTCAAGTATTTTTGTTAATAAGTCTTTGTATTGTTCTTGGTTTTTGCATTTATCGGATTCATTTGATGTCTGCACCGCCGACACCTCCAAAAACCCCAATTTTAACACAAGTCCCGAAAATAGATAGTTCCAAAAAGGAAAATTATCAAAAAGGCGCACGCTTACCTCGCGGAAAAAAAGATGAATTATTAATTTTGTCATGGAATCTGTTCAATTTCGGCAAGACAAAAACGCCTGAACAACTTAAAAAAATTGCTCAAATCGTACGGAATTATGATATAGTGACAGTTCAAGAGGTATCAACTTCAGAAGCAGGCGCAAGAGCCGTTGCTCAACTCGCGGATGAATTGGATAGGACGGGTGCGAATTGGGATTACGTCGTCAGTGATGCAACTTCTGGAGCAGGTTCGGAACGCTATGCGTATTTGTGGAATAGCAGCCGAGTGGCATTAAAAGGCAAGGGCTTTTTATGTGCACCTTTGGCAGAAACCATCAATCGAGAACCTTTTATGGCGCGTTTTGAGACTCCGATTAAAAAAACGGTTTTACTTGGAACGTTTCATGCCGTTCCGACTGCCAAAAAACCCGCGCAAGAGATTGAACAATTGGGTCAATTACATACGCTTTATACAGCAGATAATTTGCTGGTGATGGGCGATTTCAATTATAGTGGCAAAAAACCCGCTTTTGATGCGCTTAAAAAACAAGGTTATGCACCCGCGCTTGTCAACACGCCTACCAGTCTCAAGCGAAAGCCTACTGCGGATGGCAGTTATTTAAATGAAGAATATGACAATATTTTTTACGAAACGGCTGCAATGGAAGCCTTGCAATCGGATAAAATTGATGTCATACCCTTGTTTCAAACTTTTGAAGAGGCACGCGACCTTTCAGATCATTTACCTGTTTGGATAAAAATTCGATTAAAATAAAAACATTTTGGAAGGTGGATTTCAGATTTCGGAATGAATTTATTTTGTAATTCATTGATTATCAATTTATTCCAAAATCCGAAATGCACCTTCCGCAATCAGAGCGATTCTGTTTTATGCTTTTTATCTTTGGGCGGCGCGTCACCGCGTTGTTTTGGCTCCTTGGGTTTGGGATTCGGCATTGGATTGGGCAGAGCATTACCATTCATCATGCCTTCAAATTGTTCCAACAAATTCGGAAAATCTTTATCACTTTTAAAAAAATTCATATAACCTTCCATATTTTGAAACAATTCATTGGTTTTAGAACTGTCGGGCAACATTTGTTGCCAACCATTGCCATCATTGAAGAATCCAAAAGAACGCGACAAAGGCATGAGCATCGAATCGAAAGGAAGATTCGGCATGTTTTTCATCGTTGAATCAATCACTTCTGGGAACATACGCTGCATTTGTTGCTGTAATTGTTCCAATTGAGCTTGTAATGGTTTCTTATTTTTGGTATCCTCTTTTTGTCTTTCCTGCGCATAACTAATTGATAGTGAGGTAATTGCGCAAAACATCAAACAATATTTTTTCATTTTAATGCGGTTGACTATTCCTTTATGATTCAACGTTGGAAACGGCTTTTTCGTTGTTTGCACCCGTGTTTTTAAGGAATGGTTGATAATAGGGATGTCCTTTCGGGTATCTATAACCTTTCTTGCCATTAATGCCATTTTGGATTTTAATATGTTGCCATTCCAGATTTTCAATGCAATCATTTTGAACATCGCCATCTTTATGATGTGAAAAATGCAGTTCAGAAGGTCTTGGCCCGTCGAAAGCCAATAAGACCAATTGTGCAATAGAGCGTATTCGGCGACCTGCTAATAAAACAAGTCTTGCATTGGATGGAGAAAGCCGTACTTTTAAAACTTGAGCTTTGCCTGTGCGATTGTAATTCATTGAGCGAACGTTGCCCAGATTAGACACTTGATAATCAAATTCTTGCGAAACTTGCTCGATGTCTTTCCAAATTTCCATGATAAAAATTTCGTTTTTAAAAAATATTGTTTTCTGATTTTATGCTTGAAAGATTGAACCGTAAAAATTGCTTATAAAAGCAAGTGAAAATAAAGTCGCAAAGGTAAAAAAAATAACGAAAAAGCTTATCCTATCTCAAACACCTATTTTTTTTGTTCAATAAATCCTTAACGGGTTTAACTGTAATTTTCGATTTGTTTCATCAAAACCTTGTCTATTCTATCATTCATCATTACTTACCTTATTCCCGTTATTTTTATCAAAAAAATGAATAAAAGGGATACTCCCTATTATAAAGTTACTATTTTCGCCTCTTTAAACTTAAGACGAATCACCATTGAATTAGTGTGATAAATAGTGAGGAAACTTTAACGAAATAATATTTTTTAATTGCAATTAATTTAAAAATTAAATTTTAAAATCGGTGTAAAACATTAAAAATTTATAACTCCTCCTATTAGTTGTGTCCATGCCGATTTTACTTTTTATTACATTTTTATTACTTACATTAAACAAATATTATTTTATGCAACAAAAATGGTACGCCTCTTTATTCGCAACAACGCTTTTTTCACTTTCCACTTGGGTCAGTGCGCAAACGCCTACAGCATCTTTTGCGACTTGGAAAGACAATAAAAAAGCTGCTTACACCATTGTTCACGACGATTACGGCGATGTGACGACTCCAGGGATTGGCAAATATGCGGATACAATTGCTTTTAATCGGGGTATCCGAATCAATTTTGGCGCGATTACCTCTGTTACCGATGCTTTAGGTTGGTCGGATGCAAAACGGTTGATTACGCATGGGCATGAGATTATCAATCACTCGCATAGTCATCGTTGTGCATTGGGCGGCGCGAGTTGGTGTACGGATACTTACACCGATTTAAATTTGGAATTGGGAACGAGTACGCAGCTCATTGAGTCTAATACAGGACAACGACCTCGCTTTTTTATCCATCCCTATGATGTTTTTAACGAAACCATCCATGCTTACTTAAAAAATATCGGTTATCTTGGAGCGCGGGCAGGTACGCAAGCGGCGGTGAATGCGTTTAATTTTTCAGATTATTTTCATTTGAATTTTTATGTCTATGAACCAGGATTTAGTTTAGCCCAATTAAATCAAGGTTTACTGGCGGCGGTTGCAGCAGGTGGCTATGCTGTGCAGGAGTTGCACGGTATTCAAGACGACTCTTGGGGCATGGTGACGACTGCGAATTATCGGGCGCACCTTAATTTGGTTAAGGATAAAATGAATGCTGGTGATATTTGGGCAAGTACGTTGGGGGAAGTGGTGACGTATCGGATTCAACGCGGTGCGTACACGCCTGTAGCGGTTTACAGTGCGGCTACCAAAACCGTAACGGTTAACTTTTCGCCGATTGCTGGTCAAACGGTTAACACAGCCGTTTTGAAATCGCCTGTTACAATTAATATTGGTTTAGCAGGGCTTCCTTACTCAGGAAATTTGACGGTACTTCAAAATGGTACGCCTATTAAGACCGAAGATATTAAAATAACTGCAACGGGTTTATCGGTGAATGCGTATCCATATAACGGTTCATTAGTCATTTCGGGAAATTTTGGGGGCAGTTGCGAGCCGAATTGTCCACCTCAGCCTTGTATTGTGGATGGCAAAACGATGAGCGATGTTTTTTTACGGTTGAATGTGCGTCGGTTTAACATGACGGATTTAACAACAGATACCCGTTATCCAAATAGCCCGACTCGTTCAGAAGTAATGACTAATATAAACGGTTTTCAGCGAGGTGATTTGGGAACTAATTATGGAGAGCGAGTCTATGGTTATATAGTCCCAAAAAGTAGTGGTTTGCACACTTTCACCGTAACAGGTGACGATGATACGGAACTTTGGTTAAGTGTGGATGATAATCCTGCTTCAAAACGCAAAATTGCAGGTTTCACAGGATATACAACGGCGACTCAATTTACAAAATATGCAGGACAAAAATCGGTACCAATTAGCTTAACGGCAGGCAAGTCTTATTATTTGGAAGTATTGCATGTTGGGTTTGCAGGGACAGATGTATTCAAAATGTACTGGCAGACTCCGACGAATAATACGATTTCGGTGATTACAAATGATGTTTTATCCTCAAAACCGTGTGCAACGACCCTTGTTTCGTCTATGCCTTTAGCGATTCGAGACATTTTTTCATTTGGTGGTTATAGACAAGGTAATAAAGCAAAATTAAATTGGGTGAATGGTTCGAATGTTCAGACAGCAGATTATTTTGTAGTTGAAAAATTGTTACCTACGGGCGAATTCGGTGCGCTTGACCATCTGAATGCGGATATGAATGCGGGCGAAACGCGTCATTTTTCGTTCACGGACGAAAAACCGACTACGGGCGAGAATTTTTATCGGATTAAATTGATTACTCAGAATGGTTCGGCTCGTTATAGTGAGTTGGTTCAATTGGTATTTGACGAAAGTAATTGGCGTTTATATCCGAATCCTGCACAAGATTATATTGATTTGGATTTAAAAAGCCGTGTGAATCAATCGGGTATGGTAGCCGTTTACGACGTTTATGGTCGGGTGCTGATGACTAAAATGATTGATAAAATTCCTGAATCGCCTTATCGTTTAGAGTTGGAAGGACAATGGAATACAGGTCAATATTGGGTTCGGGTGCATGTGGAAGGTAGTCGGGATTTGGTTTCGTCTGTCTTAATTAATAAGGAATGATAAATGATACATGATAAATGATAAATTTTACAATTAATTGATAATCAAATAATTATAAAATTTATCATTCATCATTCATCATTATTTGTCGTATGCGACTTTAAACCGATTTAAGTTGGGAACATTTTTTCGAGGGCGCGTTAATTCATATTCATACACCGCTTTGCCCAAATTTGCCATAAATGGATAGCCAATCGTATCATAATCATATTTATCATCATTAAAGATGCCATCGCTATTGACATAAATACAAACCGTCAACATAAATTCTATATTCTTATCAAAATCAACGATATACGCATTATCAATTAAAAACCCATAAGCATCACCGACCTTATTAAAAATGCGAATATTTTTAGGTATTGGTTTTTTAGTATCGCCGAACATTAAAAACTTGCAATACGAATCATAATAACTTGTATCATATTTGGGATACTGGGACTCACGCGGCAGTTGTGACATATACTTATATAAAAATGAATAATCATCATTCGTTAAATTAAAACGCATTTCTGGCGCGACAGCCTCTGGAAACAAGATGGCTTTCAAAATATTTTGTTGTTCTTCAATCGGAAAACAATTTTTTGTTTTAAAATCTTTCGGTGCATAAACGATTTTGCCATGAATCATCTCGCCCATACCCATAAAAATAGGAGCATCAGGAATTAATTTTTTAGGATTGATAAGCATACTTTGTTCAAAAAGTAATTTTTTTTGGATGCGCACATACGTTCCTGCCTCTGAAGTGGAAGGTGTATCCATCGTTGTTTGAATGGGGTGATAGCATCGAATGGGGTTGCTGCGCCGATTTTGTTCGGTATTAAAGGGCAATTCTAAACGATGCACAATACGCGTATTTTTGTGCCCTTTTCTAAACAAATTGTCGTTAAATGCCTCTTGCCCCATGAATTCATAAAGGCGATTAAAGGCATCATTATCACTGACCATTAATATTTTTTTGATATAATGTTCAATGGTAGGCAGGCCATCTGGAGCAGTCGGGTCTTTGACAACAGGGCTTTGTTGAGCGAATGCACTATCATGATGAATGATACTTTTACGATTTAAATCCTTGATATTCAATCCATTGAGTTTTTCCAAAGCCAATAGGCATGCAGGGAATTTAACGGTACTTGCAGGATAAAAATACTCTTCAGGATTCACGCGATAGGCGTGAGATGTAAATTTAGGGCGATTATGCACATCGCGGTCAATTTGAGTATAAAGGATTTGAACCCGATAATTGTCAGGTTTTTCCGTAATTTTGGCAAATTGAGTAGGATATTTTTTTAAAATATCAGACAAAATGTTTTTATTAGCGGGTTGCTGCGCCGAAAGGGTGAGGCTGCATCCAAATCCAAGTAAGTAGGCAAAATTTTTTTTAAATTTTCTAAATAGCATCATAAATAGATTGATTATCGTTTTAACATACAAAATAACATCAATCGATTTAAAAAATGGATACTTCTATGAAAAAAATTTATTTTTTAACCTTATTAACTTTCACAATGTGGGCTTGTGATAATAATATGCAATCGTCAAATGCTCGCAATGCCCGTTCTTTGACCGTTCAAATGGCTTCAAATGAGCAGAATGCCACTCATTCGCCCACTCAAACGACGGTTACAGACCTTGCCAATGAACCAATTGCCCCTGTAACGATTAAAGACATTCCATTGCCTAAAGGCTATAAACGGATGACTTATGAAACTGGAACTTTTGCGGCTTGGCTCCGACAATTAAAATTGAAATCAGATAAAACCGTTTATTTGTTCAATGGTCAAAAAAAGGCAAATCAAACGGCTCAATACGCTGTTTTAGACGTAAGTGTGGGCAAAAGAGACTTACAACAATGTGCAGACGCAATTATGCGTTTGCGAGGTGAGTATTTATATGGTCGAAAAGATTACAATAAAATTGAATTTCATAATGTGGAAGGACGCTTATTGAAATATATGAATTATGCAGGAACGGATTATTCGTATTCAAAATTTTTAAAATATATGGATAAAATTTTTTCAGAGGCGAGTACCTTGTCCTTGTCGAAGGAAGTGACTCCGTTAGCAAATCCTGTGGAGATTCGTGGCGGTGATATTTTCATCAAAGGCGGTGCGCCAGGACATGCCGTAATTGTGATGGATGTTGCGCAAAACATTGAAAATAAACAAGTTATCTTTTTATTAGCGCAAAGCTATATGCCCGCGCAGGACATTCATATTTTGAAAAACCCCAATGATGCGGCACTATCGCCTTGGTATTCAACCAATTATGGTGCAAATTTAGAGACCCCAGAATGGACATTTGAAAAACACCGTTTAAGCCGCTTTCCTAATTAGACGTGCATTAGACGAACTTACACGAATTGTTCATACGATTCGTGTAAGTTTATAGCTCATTCAAGAGGAGTCATAATCCATTTGCCACTAATTGTACGAAAATGGTTGTAACATCAAACGTTTTCGCCATTTCTTCAACAGTTAAAATCTGAGTTGCAACTAATGCTTTGATTTTCAATATTTTAGCTTCTATTTCCAATATCTCATTCACTGAAATATTTAAAGTAAACGCCATTTTTTCTTTGGGCAAATGATTATCTATCAACAAAATAGCAATCATTTGTTGCAATTGTTGTTTGGCAAGCAAAGCAATTTGCTGTTTTTGCTTTTGTTCTTGTAACAAAGCTTCTTGCTTTTGCTTTTGTTCTTGTAACAAAGCTTCTTGCTTTTGCTTTTGTTCTTGTAACAAAGCTTCTTGC
>JBEEMZ010000166.1:0-10792 GCA_041192405.1 Bacteroidota bacterium
AAAAGATAATTGAATTCGGAATTGAAGCAATTTTAAGGAATGAAGGACGTAAATGCTTGATTTTGAGCAAAAACAACGCATTTACGTCCTTCATTCCTTAAAATTCCGTCATTCCTAATTCAAATCATCTATCTCGCGCATCAAACGAATTTCGTCATAGGTAGCAATGGACAAAAAGTGTTTGTTCAAATTGCAGTTCAACTTGAAAATTTATTAAAATTCAAAGCGCAATTAAAAAATGCGTTTCGAGAAGTCCGCCAAATCAAACAAGGCAAAAAATTCGGTACACCTTTAAGTACGTTAATCAATGATTTTACTTGAATTATATTTTACATATTTAAAAACATCTATTTAAATGGATTGTAAATAGTTATTTCTTGGATATGCTTAAAATCACTCTCATTGCGCGTCACCAGTGTAAGATCATAAACAATTGCGGTTGCACCAATAATTGCATCGGGTGTTTTCATCCTTTTCCGCTTTTTGAGTTCGATTGTTTTTTTCTGAATCGCATCATCTACGAAAATCGTATGTGCATTTTCCAGAAATGCTTCTGCTTCAGCGCGTTTGTCACCGTCCAATAAATGCCATCCCAAAACTTCAATATGAGTAATGGTCGAAATATTGAAACTGTTTTTAAAAATCTCCAACAATGCGCTTTCATGGTTCGCTGGAATTTCATCATTGAGATAATAGATGATAACATTGGTGTCTATTAGAAATCGTCTGTCCATTCGTCACGCATATTTTGGAGTTCTTGCTCAATATTGAGGTTTAAAGATTTGATTAATCCTTTGTATTTCAATGGATTAAATATTTTTTTAGGTTGAATGGGTGGTGTTGCCACATTCAAATGAGGCAATTGTTGTTGCACATATTGCCAAAATTGTATGGGTAGAACAGCATACGCTACTTGCCCTTTTTCGTCATAAATGTAATTCAATACCATTTTCTAAGATTTACAACACAAAGATATTCTTTTTTCGAGATTTTTTAAGGAATAAAGGTTGCATTTTTGTCCTTCATTCCTAATTTTCCTTTGTTCCTAATTCAAATCATCTATCTCGCGCATCAAACGCGCCGTTTCCGCAAGCGCGACAATGATTTTCTGATAATGCAGGATGTCATCAAAATCTAAAATCCTTTCTTTTCTATCTTTCAACCATTTTTGGGCAGGTTGGTAGCCGCCGATGTAAAATGTCCATGCGACCGTAGGAACGTTTGCAAAATATTGATTTTCATTGATATACACATTTAAAAAAGTCGTATCAACGTCGTTGAGGTTTCCAACCTCGACGACGTTTGCGGCGGGGACTGCGCGGATTTTTTCGACTTGATTATTGCCATCTATCGGATATTCGGTGATGTAATCTTCGACGATTTCGCTTTCCAATAAATGAATTTGTCGCAATTGCCCACCTAATGCGACCTTTTGCCAAAACGTTTCCGCATCATTCGGGTACGGCACACGTGGGAAATCTATTTTCAAAAACGCTTGATACGTCGCCCGATACGTCGGGCTATGCAACACCGCATAAATGTAATCCAAAATATCAATTGGTGAAAACGTTGTTTTGCCCTTTTCTTTTTCGTTTACAAACTTTAAACCCAATTTTGTTGCGAGCGTTTCCACGATGACAAGGTTTAAATTGGGCGTTCTTGCGTCTGTTGAGCCGAGTGCGAGTTGTCCTTTGGTTTCGGGATAGAGATAAAGTGGCGAAATACTTTCACCACCTTTATTATCAGAGCGAATTAAACCATCCGCAATAATCTTATTTGAGCAAAACACATATAAATCTTTACTTTCAGGTTGTTGTCTTCTAAAAACGAACCCAAGATTATCACCATTTAAAAAATGTTGCATTATCTTTTCTCTGCTTCGTTCCACGAGTTTAGTATCAAAATACACAAATCTATTGTCAAAAGGACGATAAGCAATGGGTTTTATAAGTTTTTTATCTATAATAATTTTAAAATATTCAACTATTTTTTTAATTAACCTATCTTTATTATCATCAATTAGAATATCATCTTTGGCAGTAACAATTCCAACGCTATTAAGTGTGAATAATTCAGGAATGCTAAAACCTTGATTATAAATGCTTTGTGCATCAAAATTTTTTGGAACCATAAAATACATTGGCGGTTTATTCGGAATCTCTTGATACGGCACCGTTTTGAGCGAATTGTTCAACAAAAAGTTATATTTATCGTCTCGTTTGCCATACAAATCATAATGAAACACTTTCCCAAGTTCATTTTCCTGTTTTTTGCCCGTTTTGACAAACAGATTAATGCTCACACCTTGCATAATATCAAACACATTTTGGTCAACCGAACCATCAGGTGCTGTTTCTTTCTTTTTGCTATTCCCATGTAAATCAATGGTATAAATCTTATCAAATGTTTTAATAAGATTCCAACGCATCCCGCGAAAGGTTGGATTATCCAAAAAACCATGTGGATTGATAAACGCCAAAACACCTTCCCCATTTTTCTCAATCAAATGTTGCCCAAATCGAATGAATTTCACATAATCATCATTAATCCATTTGGGATTGCGCTCCTTCAACTTTTCCTTGCCTTCGGGTTCTTTTTTATAATCCTCCATCAAGGTAGAAATCCATTCGCCTTTATTGGAACTTTCACCCGAATACGGCGGATTCCCCATCACGACCATCACAGGCGAATCGCGTTTGAGATGATTTGCCTCATTCGCCTCCGTACTAAGCCAACTTGCAAACAACGTCCCCGTATCAGGATGATGTTCTTCCAAACTATTCGTCAAATAAATGCCCAAACGCTGTTGTTTCGTCGGTTTGAAGCCCGTTTCGGTCAGCAATAAGTCCAATTTCAAATGCGCCATCGCATAACTCGCCATCAACAATTCAAAACCATGCAAACGCGGCAACAAATGTTGCTCCACATAACCCGACCAAATCCCTTTTTGTCCTTTAAATTTTTGATAAATGTGTTTGACGACTTCGGCTAAAAACGTGCCCGTACCCGTCGCAGGGTCGAGAATTTGAACCCGATGCAATTCTTTTTCAACTGTTTTACCCTGTTTTAAAACTTTTACCTTTGTTTTTGTATTGTCCGCCAAGCCTTTTGACAAATTAAATTCCGATTTCAACAAATCATCTACCGCCCGAACGATAAATTGTACCACAGGTTGCGGCGTGTACCAAACGCCGCGCGCTTTGCGCAAAAGCGGGTCGTATTCACTCAAAAAGGTCTCGTAAAAGTGAATAATCGGGTCATCTTGATTGGTCTCCTTTGCGGAATCCGCCAACAGTTCGACAACATTACACGCCAAAAAGATTTGGACGAGACTATCCACAATCCATTTGATACGGTCGTCCAAATCAAAACCCGCAATATATTGAAACAATTTGCGTAAAAACGGGTTCGATTTTGGAATCAATTCCGCCGCCTCTTGACGCGAAAAGGTGTCCAAAGTCGGGTCGTGATACCGCGCTGCAAGTAAGCCATAAGCAATGGTTTGAGCATACACATCTGAAAAAGTCTTATGCGTAATATCGTGAATTAGAATGTCTTTGAAAGCTAAAAATTGGTCTTGGAGCGTCGAATTTTCATGGGACGCTTCGTCAGAATCTAACGCTCGTTCAATCACATCGGCGAGTAAACGGGCTTTATCTGCCATCATTTTTGCCAATTGACGACTACTTTTAAGGGTGCTGTTTTTGGGAACACAAAAGGCTCGAATGTGTTGCAAGAACGTTTCATAATGTGCTGGAAACCCTTGAATACCTTTGGAAGTTATAGAACCAAGTAAAATTCTATTTTCACCACCACCCCCAAAATAAAAATTGAAATTAAGGTAGTCTGTAAAAATTATATTTTGCAACGCTTTTTTGTATCGGTCAAATTGTTCTTTATTTGCCTTTTCGCCCGCTAAATCTTTATCCCCAATATCTTTGGCTTCAATGTAACCAATTGGAATGCCTTTTTGGGTTAAAATGTAATCAGGTGCGCCACATTTTTGGCGTTTCGGCTCATTCGTGACGAGCGTTTCAGGCGAAATCGTTTCAATCAACTGACTTAAATAACCCCGAAACGTATGTTCGGTCGCATTGCCAAGTTTGACTTGTTTGTGAATGAGGTCAAGATATTGTTGAATGGTCATGTTTAGCTTTTTTTTTGAGGGACAAAGATATACATTTCTTAGTACATGACAAAAATTGGAATTGGGTTGATAGATGTACGGATTTCACAGATTTTCACAAGATTCATACGGATTTTTAGCTACAAATATCCGTATGAATCCTGTGAAAATCCGTGAAATCCGTACATCACCCAACTTATTCTAAATTAATTGCACCTCGTTCCTTATTGAGTTTTTACAAATATTCATTTTATGGGTGGTATATTTTATAAATAATTGATAATCAATTATTTGTAAAATGAATAATTTATCATTTATGATTTATCATTACTTAAATAAGTTTTCTTTTTAAAATTTGACCGCAAATTATTAAAATTCGCCTTACATTTGGCGCGAAAATTAAAAAAGTTCATTAAGTTTTATACGAATAGAAAAACTTTCAGTGTGCGCAAATTTAAAAAGATTTTTTTTGCAAAAAAAAAAATTTTTAAAATTTGCGCACGCTGCCCCCTCTCACGGCGAGCCCTTTTTTAATTATTTAAGGCTACTAAACTAAATATTCAATTGAACATGAATCTGAATAAAATTCCAATTATCTTTTGCATACTCATCGCATGTACGATGACGCGTTGTGTGCCGCCTGAGTACGGCAGAGTGCAATACAGTGGTATTAACATTGATTTTCGAGACCCGAATGTGCAACTCCTTTATATGTTGCAAGACCGTCAAAATGTGGATAGCTTATCGCGTTATTTCCGCGACCGCAATCCGACCTATCGGTACATTGCGGCGATGGCATTTGCGTCTATTAAAGATAAGAAAGTCGTTGATTCACTGATAGTTATGTTGAAAGACACGATGGCAGATGTGCGTTTGGCAGCGGCTTACGCGCTCGGACAAATTGAGGATAGAAAAGCAGAAACGGCTTTAATAAGTTCGTTTCGCCCGTTGGACACGGCGGGGCAAAAAGCGCGTTTCAATGCAACCGTTTTAGAAGCGATTGGCAAATGTGGTGGTACAAAAAATTTATCCTTGTTGACAAGTATTAAAACATTTAAAATTCGAGATACGATTTTATTGGAAGGGCAGGCACTTGGCATCTATCGGTACGGGTTGCGCGATACCTTTACAGGCGAATCCATTCGCAAAATGATTGGTTTTTTGCATGAAACGCGTTATCCTTCGACGGTTCGGGCGATTGCGGCAAATTATTTGGGTCGTTTGAAGACCAAATATGATACCGCTTATACAAATCCGATGGTGAAAATTTACGCGACGGAGAAAGACCCAAATGTGCGCATGGGACTCGCAAAAGCACTCGGAAAAGCGTATCAACCTGCCATGGTCAATACGTTAGAAACGTATTTACAAAGTGAAACGGATTATCGAGTGACTTGTAATCTATTGAATGCATTAGCCGATTTTCCATACACAGCCGTTCAACCGATTATTTTGACCTATTTGAAAAATAAAAATCCGCAAGTGGCAGCAACCGCAGCAGAATATTTGGTCGCACATGGCGACGATAAAGATGGCATATCGTATCAAAAATTGGCAACAGAAGCGGCTGTTGGCACCCCTGTGCGGTATGTGTTATATGCGGCGGCGGTTCGTTATTCGTCGGGTTTTGCGAAATTGCGCGATTCATTGAATTCAGATTTAAAAAATGAATATAAATTGAATGCAAATGTATATCAAAAAGCGGCTTGTATTCGAGCCTTATCGCAGGCGGTTTGGAATTTTGATTTTTTGCGGGGCGAGGCGTTGAATGCATCCAATCCACCGATTGTCAAAGTGACGGCAGCACAAGGTTTAATGGGGATTGTGAATCGGACGGATTTTAATGCCTTGTTTCAAAATGATGCAGGTCGGATTCGTCAAGAATTAAAAGCCACTTTTTTTGAATTATTGCGGACGGCAGATGCGGGACTTGTGGCAGAAGTTTCTAAAATCTTGCGGAATCCGAATCTTTATGATAGGCGCAGCATGTTGGATAGCGTTTCGATTTTGACGGATGCGATGTTGCGGCTTAAAAAATTGCCAAATGATTTGGAATCGCATCAAGAAATTGCGCAAACGATTAATTATATTCGGGATTCGGTGTTTGTGCCGAAGAAAAAATTGCCTTATACGCGTTCGATAGATTGGAATGTGGTGAATATGTCACTCAATTCAGTAGCAACCGTGATGACGACAAAAGGCGAAATTAAAATGCAGTTTCTGACGCGGAATGCGCCTGCAACCGTAGCTAATTTTGTAAAATTGTCAAAATCAGGTTTTTTCAATGGCAAAATCTTTCATCGAGTGGTACCCAATTTTGTTGTGCAGACAGGTTGTCCGCGCGGTGACGGCTATGGTTGTTTGGATTTCAGCATTCGATCCGAACTGTCGCCATTACATTACGAAACGGAAGGATATGTGGGCATGGCATCGGCGGGTGTACATACGGAGTCATCGCAATGGTTCATCACGCAATCGCCCGCGATGCACCTCGACCCCAATTATACGATTTTTGCAAAAGTCGTTTCTGGGATGAATGTGGTATATTCATTAGGCGTTGGAGATTCAGTACAAAGTGTTGTGATTCAATAAGTTATGAATTAAAAATTTTCGTATCATTAATTTCCACTACGCTACTGAGTTGTTAAAGTTATAATATATTTTTTCCTCGCAGATTTTTGGGTTTGAAGCCTTCATTCGGCGAAAATCTGCGGGAAAAGTGTTACCTCAAAAATGAAACATCCCGATTTAAAGGGATGTTTTTTTGATTTTTTGCTCCAAATGCGTCTATTTAGGTCAAAAAAATCCGTTTGAATCTCTAAATCCGTTGCATCCGTTTTTCCATTGCATTACCTAACTGTATATGTTCAAAAAGTACCAAAAATAAGTTTATTTGTCTGTTCAAGACATGTATTTTTGTCTCATCTTTGCCTTATTAAAAAAAAAATTATGAAAGAAGTTATTTGGGACATCGCACATCTCGCACATGTGGAGTTATTGACTCCGAAATTGGATGCAAGTGTGCGTTTTTTCACGGAAATTATGAGCATGTCTATCAGCGAGACGAAAGGGGATTCCGTTTATCTGCGTGCCTACGATGATTACGAACATCATACGTTGAAGCTCACGGCACATAAACATGCTGGTTTAGGGCATTTTGCATGGCGCGCTCGCAGTCAAAAAGCACTCGAACGCCGCGTAAAAGCCATTGAAAAAAGTGGTTTTGGCAAAGGTTGGACGGAGGGCGATTGCGGTCATGGCAAGGCATACGCGTTCCAAACGCCTGATAATCATTCTGTTGAGTTGTATTTCGAGACGCAAAAGTATCAACCGTCCGAAGCAGATAAATCTGCTTTGAAAAATACGATTAGTAAATTTCCGGGCAAAGGCATGAATGTGCGCCGTATTGACCATTTAAATTTATTGGCAAATAATATTTCGGCATTTAGAGATTTTCAATTAGAATCGTTGGGTGGTCGGCTCACTGAAACGATTATTTTTGATGATAAACCCAAAGGTGTTTGGTTTTCGGTGAATTCTAAATCATATGACCTCGCTGTAACGGAAGACCATACTGGTTTGCATGGGCGATTCCATCATTTAACTTATGCGGTGAATAGTCGGGAAGAAGTGTTATTAGCGGCAGATATTGCGTTGGAAAATGGGATTTTCATCGAAACGGGCCCGCATAAACACGCTATTCAACAAACTTTTTTCTTATATGTGTATGAGCCTGGCGGCAATCGCATTGAAATTGCGAATCCGACAGCGCGTTTAATTTTGGATCCTGATTATGAAACCATTGTTTGGAATCGGGAAGAACGCATGAAAGGGCAAGCATGGGGTTTGCAGACCGTGAGCAGTTTTCACACACGCGGTACGCCCCTGCCAGAAGATTTTGAGTAAAATACATAGGGACATACGATACATATATGTTTCAAAAAAAAGTAAAAGAAATATGAAAAAAAAGCTATTAATCGTCGGCGCACACTCAGCCGATTTCGTCTGGCGTGCAGGCGGCACGATTGCCAAAGTCGTTGAACAAGGCGGTGAAGTTTTAAATTTGGCACTTTCCTACGGTGAGCGTGGCGAATCAGGCGAATTATGGAAGCAAAATCCAAATCGTTCTATCGAAGATGTCAAAAAAATTAGGCACGAACAAGCGGAGAAAGCATCTATGATTCTCGGCGGTGTATTCAAATGCCTTGATTGGGGCGATTATCCGATGATTGTCAACGAAGTACGCACTGAACAATTAGCCGAAATCATCCGAACCTTCGCACCAGATGTCATCATCACGCATACTGAAAAAGATCCATTTAATCCCGATCATCCATTAGCGTTCACGACTGTACAACGCGCAAGATTGCTTTCCGCAGGCGCGGGCGTAGCGGCTGCATTTGAACGCATTGACCCGCCTGCATGGTACTGTTTTGAACCACATCAACCTGAATTATCGGGTTTTATACCTGACATTTTTATAGATATAACTTCTGTTTTCGAAAAGAAAATAGAAGCTATGGCGTGTATGGGTGCACAAAATTATTTGAAAAGTTATTATACCGAATTAGGTGGCAGGCGCGGCAATCATGCGCGGCGTATTTCAGGAAAACAATTTGTTAAATTTGCAGAGGCGCACCAAAGTATGGTGCCGCGTGTGACTGATACTATTTTTTAAAAATGAGCATTTCCAAAGAATTAATTGCGCAAATTGGCAACTTTTCTACCGCCACTTTGCATGAAGCAATGGGCAAAATGGGCAATTTACCTTCAGGTATCAAGCCGATTTCGCCCAAAATGAAGGTTTGCGGCACCGCGTACACCGTCAAAACCATGCCTTGTGATAATATGTTGCTGCATCGGGCGTATGCGTATGCGCAAGCGGGCGATGTTTTGGTCGTCAATTGCTCCAATTTTTACGAAGCGGGTTATTGGGGCGATTTGATGAGTCTTGGGGCGAAAACCAAAGGCATTGCAGGATTGGTCATTGATGGCTGTGTGCGCGATGCGGATGATATTGAAGCGATGGATTTCCCTGTATTTAGTCGCGGTTTGTGTATCAAAGGTACTGGAAATCATGGTGAAGGCATTCTAAATCAACCGATTATCATGGGAGAATACATAGTAAATCCTGGTGATATAATTGTGGGAGACCGTGATGGAGTGGTCGTGATTCCGCAGGGATTGATTGCCGAAACCATCGAAAAAGCGCGTGCTCGAGAGTTGAAAGAAGAACGGGTACGCATTGAATTGCGTAAAGGACTGAATTCTTTACAAATTTATGGTTGGGATAAAAAATATGGTTATTAATGATAAATTTATCGCTCCGTTTGTACCTTAAATCATTGATATTCAATAAATTAGAATCGAATGCGTGTAGAATGCGTGTGGAATGCGTGTGATGCGTGTGGAATGCGTGTGGAATGCGTGTGGAATGCGTGTGGAATGCGTGTGGAATGCGTGTGGAGATAGGGCATTGCCCTATCTCTACGGTACGGTACGGTACGCAAAATAGAAAATCAATAAAATTTATATACTTTCTTGCTAAAAACGCCCTCTTCATTTCTCAATGTCAATTGATATTGCCCTGCTGCATACGCACTCATATCAATATTTTGTTGATTTGAACCGCTTTTTAATGCCCATTTTGTTGCCAAAACAATTTTGCCCGCGTCATCCGTTAATTGAACATCACAAATTTTATCTGCCCGAAGTTCCATTTTAACATTTAAATACTCCAAAGTTGGGTTTGGAAACAAATTAAATGCTGTAATGGCTTTTTCTAATTCGTTTAAACCTGTGGGTTGTTCTGCAAAAGTTGCTTTGATACTTGCCGTCGGGCTATCGCCGCCTGTCGCGCCATTGCTATTGACTGCGTTGCCAACGGCATAAAAGGAAATCGCACCTTTGCCTGCGGCGGCAGCTTTCCACTTCATGTTGAATACGTTTGTAGCACTGCGCATCGTATGCTCGGCATACATTCGACCGTTTGTTAAAATACCGATTTGCGTCCCTGCGGGTTGCGCACCTTGTACGAAACCTTTGAAATTGGTGCTATCCGCCTCTCGGATATCTATCATTTGAAATCCATATCCCGACGGTGTGCCCACGCCTGCCGTAATCGTCAAGCGAACGGTATGCGTTACGCCAGGGTTGTATTTGGTCACGACATTATTGTTTGCGTCCAATAATTGAATGGTTGCCGTCGGGTTGTAATTGCCGCCCGCATGACAGGAGGAACAGAGTTTTGGCGTATTGGGATTCGCCATTTCATCGCCAGGTGCGCCTGTGTAACCTTTGTTTTGAACTGCTGCAACGCCACCTGCGTTACTTGTTAACAGGAATGCGCCGCTTATTAGGGCGAAACTGGTGTAGAGGATTTTTATTTTCATCTGTCTTGTTTTTTTTGAAACACATATGGATATACGAAACATATATTTTTTGAAACATATATTTTTTGAAAAACATAGGGACATAGGAAACATATGTTTTTGAAAAACAGCAATTTCTGCTTTGGAAATTGCTGTCTCTATGTGTTTAAAAAAAACGATGTCTGTTATGTTCCTATTACACTACTGAGTTATTAAAGTTGTAATATGTTTTTTTCCCGCAGATTTTCGCAGAATAGAGACTCAAAAAGAAAATCCGCGAGAATCTGCGGGAAAA
>JBEEMZ010000167.1:0-10783 GCA_041192405.1 Bacteroidota bacterium
GACACTTCTCTACGAGAAATCATCTTAAGTGGAGGAGATCCACTTTCTTTAAGTAACAGAGAACTCCAAAAGCTTTTAAGAACACTTGATAGTTTTTCTCACATTAAACGCGTTCGCTTTCACACCCGTTTTGACCCAAGTTCTCAATTCATCGAACGCTTTTGCGGTTTGTTCGGGCGAAAAAGCACAATGTGCCTGTCCATTCGTGATTTTGACCGTCAAAAACTTATCTTTATTCATTTTATGAACCATGTTTTCAAAATTCGTTACGCCATATTGAGGTGGAATCAATTGGTCGTAAATCGTGTGCATCATCACAATCGGTTTGCCGATATTGCCTGTTCTATCGTATTTTCCAAAAATTTTATTTGGATCTGCCGTTGCTTCGAGGCGTTCCACTTTTTGATTGATTGCCCAATCATTAGGAAAACCGCTATAAACCGTATTCGTATTATCAAATGGGTTGCCACCCGATTTTTGCGTCACATCCCGCAATACATTTTCATTAAACAACAAAGACATCGCTAAATCGGACAATTTTAAATCAAAATGTTTTGCAAATTGCATTGCCAACACGCTGTCTTTCATAAAACCGTCTTTAATGGCATTGCCTTTTGAACCAATATCACGCGGATTGATGGCTTTGTAAGGCATTTTTGGATCCATGATATTCGATAAAGCAGGCACAACATTTGGAAAAAGCACGTTGAAAACCGCATAAATATCAAATTCTTTTCGACATTGCAAATACGGGCGGCTCGAAAACGAACATAATCCCAACGCACCTTGATAATTTTTGTCAAAATTTTCCATCACCGCCAACGCTACGCCGCCACCCATAGATTGACCCACCATAAAAGTAGAGTCCGGTTTGCCGTGTTTTTTGTAAAAATATTGGCGCAAGGCTTCGGTATCATCCACGCCTTGCGGTATCGCAAAACCTTGATACAAATACGCAGATGCCGCCACTGCAAAACCTCTATCTAAAAAAGGTTTCATACGTTGTTCAAAATCGGCTCTTTTGATTTGGCTTGGCGAACCCATAAATTCATGACCATGCGCATACATCACCAATTTTTTTTGGTAATTGGCAGGAAAAATGATTTTATAATGCGCGCCATGGATGTAGCCTGAATCAATTTTGATACTATTTTGCGCTATTAATCCCAAATGTTGCGCAATCAATAAAAATAGGATGCTTTTTTTCATAATACTTTCCAAACTTGAATGATGACGTAACCTTGATTTGTAGGAATTCCTTTGCAAACAAAAATCGCATTATTTAACCAATCGTAGCGACTGTCATTGGGTGCTTCAAACTTTGGGGCGGCTCTAAAATAGTTTTTAGATACGTCCATTGGTTCGCCTTTGGCTAATTTTGCTGCATTTTCAAGCGTTTTTAGGCTCAATCCGACGTTTCGGATGTGAATTAAGACACTATCATCCGTCCGAATCGTGTAAATCGCTTCGATTTCGGTGCGCGTATTGGTTTTATTCACAAACTGATAATCCGCACCGCCTTTCAAAACAATGCCTTTCATTTTTGGACCTTCAAAAGTGCCGCCTGTAATGTCAATGAATCGGCGTAAACCATGAGCCGTTTCGCCAAGCGTCATCGCTTTAGCTGTCTTTACTTTTAGCTCGCAAACAAATTCTAAATCAGGTGACGAAGGCGGCGTTTGAGCAAAGATATCCATCTTTAAACTCAAAAAGGCGACTAATATTAAGATTTTTTTTTGCATTGTTTTATTATTTTTTGGAATCAGTATCACGCCACATTAAAACGGATTCAACAAATGGACTGTTTTAAACTATTTTTTGTTTTATTCCAAATAAAATTTTGAAAAATAAAAAAAATCCGTTTAAATCTATCTATTTGTTGAATCCGTTTTACCATGCACATCACAACCTAATTGTTAATTATTAGGTACATATTTAAAATTTATAACTTGCCGTTACAAAATACGCTCTTGGCATATTCCGCGTTGCCGAAAACGTATCGTTCGGATTCGCCGCAACATACGCGGGCGTAATTCTATCCCGATTCAAACTCGTCGGGAAACCGCCCGAACCTAACCAGTTTAAAACGCCATCTTGATTCAAGACATTATTGATATTGAATTGAAGCGACAATTTTGCATTCACCTTGTAACCTGCTGACAAATCTACATTATTATAACCTTTCATTTCAAAACCATTTGGCGTATTGGCAGGTCTCGAAGAAAGGTGACTATAAGTTACAATTGCAAAGAAATTGCCCGCAGAATATCTTGGCGCAACATTAAAGATCATGGGTGGTACACCGCCCGCCTTATTTTTAGAAAAATCTAATAAAACATCATCTTGTGGCCCATTGGCATTCGCAATCCAAGTGGTATATTTGGTCGCAATCGATTGTTGAAAAAGCCCAGATACTCTAATACCAAAATTTTTAGTAATATTTACATCAGCTTCAATTTCAACCCCTTTTGTTTCAAATGCATTAAATTGCACAGGCGGCGCGTAAGCCGTATTATCCGCATTTCTAAAGTATAAAATATTGGCTACATTACTCAATTTGCTATAAAACGGCGTTATAAAGATTTTGAAACGGTCATCTGAATACTTATAAGCCGCTTCATATTGAGTGATCTTTTGAGTTAAATCTTCTTCTTTCGTATTGTCAATGTTGAATTGCGTATTCAATAAACTGGTTAGTGTATTAATATCAGGCGATTTTCCCCCATCCGAAACGCGCACATAAACCGCTTGGCTTTTCGATATTTTGTAATTTAAACCCGCAGAATACGCTGTATATTTCGCCGTCTTGCTGTAATTGAGGAGTGGCCCTTGTTTTCCACCGAAATTATCATAAAGCGTTAATGGATTTCCATCCACCCCACCAAAGGTTGGGCTATCCGCCGTATTGATAGGCACTGTAACCGCATTCCAACCATAATTATTCACATTTTCGTAGCGAACACCCCAATCTAATGTTAATGCGTTGGTAATATTCCACTCCTGGGCAAAAAACATAGAATACTGAGATTGTTTCGCCAAAGACGTATTTTGACCCGCTTCATCCACCTTCATAAAACCTTCTGGACTGGTCACTTGATACGTTTTGCCGTCCGTCGAAGCTAATTTAATATCAATCATGTGCGGTTGATGCTGAATGGTCGCAGCACCAGGGCCCGAACCTGTATTCACACCAATCGCATTCATTTCAGATTGCGCGTAGTAACCGCCCACCGTGAAATTCATGTTTTTCAATTTCTTAGACAAAGTAACTTGGTTGGAAAAATCATACATATCGCGTTGAGACATGAACGCAGGCATAAACAATACTTGATTGTTGATACCAGGAAAATTATTGCTCGCGCCCGCTACAATCGGTTGTCCAGGTTGTCTGTTGAATGTGCCTAAAACTTGATTAGTCACCTTGTCCGTGAAGGTATAAGTGCCAAAACGACCGCCCAAACCAGGTAAAATGTAAAAAATACTTGCAGTTGGGATGAATGGAGCCACAATTGTCGTTCCATGATGGAGATAACTGCGACCAGAATGGCGGGTGGCGACTTTCAATTGCAAATCTTCCATGAAATTGTGCGTCCAAGTCAATCCAAGTGCCTTTTCTTGACTATGGTGTAATTTGCGGGAATCGTAATCCACGATTTCATTATTTCGAGCCAATTGTCCTTGAATCGAAGGAATGTCATAACTATCTGTAAACGTAAAGCCAGGTGAAAAACGCTGGTCATTCCAATTTTCAGTAGGCGTAGAAGCGGTTACTTCATTATGGTCATTCAAATACTTTGCATAAAGTTTGATATTCCCCTTATCATAGAAGCGCGTCAAATTGGCTTTGATTTGCCCACCGTAATTAGCGGGATAACCTGCATTGCGTGCGCCATTTGAATGTCTATAAAATCCACCAACGTAAAAACGAATATTTTTATCTCCTTTAAGCGGGCCACCCATGCCGAAATCACCTCTATAATATGGGTTTTTGCCATCGCCTTCCAAACCTAATCGGGTGCGGAATTCATGTTCCATCGTTTCACCGCCCGTTTTGGAGATGTAATTGAAGATACCACCTGGCGCATTCGCACCCGTAACACTCGCAGAACCGCCGCGCAAAACTTCAACCCGCGCCGTCGTCACGTCAGGGCGAAGGTAATTGTCCGTCCCATAATTAAAATTGGACATCGGCAATCCATCTTCTTGCATCGAAACGTAATTATAACCCATCGCACTTGGAAACAAGGTCAAACCTCTGGTCATAATCGTATTCCTCGTTTCACCTGCGGAAGCATCCACAAATACACCAGGAATGTTTTTCAGCAAATCAGCACCACTCGTCGGAGCCGCCCGTTCAATATCTTGCGTTTTCATAATACTGATAGCCGAAGATGCTTCCAAACGCGTCCGTGGGTCAAAAACCCCTGTGACAATGACTTCTTCTAAGTTTTTGCCCGCTTTCAATTCAATATTGATACTGGATTGACCATTGATAGCGATTTCTTGAGTATCATAGCCCACAAAACTAATGACGAGTGTACCGTTTTTTCCTTTTTCATCAAGAGCCAACGTGTAATTACCGTCGGTATCGGAGAGCGTACCATTGGAAGTGCCTTTTAACAAGATACTTGCGCCAATAATGGGTTCATTGGTTGCTGCGTCTTTGACCATTCCACTTACCTTTTGGGCAGATAAGTGGGCAACCGAACAAAGCAAAATGAACAAGCTCAAAAATTGCTTTTTGCTACTGTGGAAATAGTTGACGAATTTTTTCATTTAATGATAATGTTGTTTTTGACTAAAAAAATGGTAAAAAATACATTTACGGTTTGAAAAAGTTTGAATGTAAAATGCAATATCAGTTAACCTTATATTCGCTACAAATATAAATTGAGTTGACCATAAAAAAAAATTTTATACCTTTTTTTTGAAAGAAACTATTTGAATTTGTAAAAAAGAGCCAATAAAAAAGGTTTAACGTTATTGCTTGCGTTAAACCTCTGAAGTTTTGAAAAATTTGCTATGGTTTTAGGATGTATGTGAAGCATTGGAGCGCGCTTTTTCCAATATTTTGCCCATAATGAGCCGATAGAAATGATATTCTTCTTCGGTCAAATCACCAAACAGATTTCTTTCGACTGTATTGATGGCGAGATTACATTCTTTTAAAATTTCTTTACCTAATTCGGTCAAACTCAATCGAAGAATGCGTTTATGAGCAGGGTCAATGGTCTTGATAATCAATGTTTTATCCAATAAGATATGCACAATAGCATTCATAGATTGCGGAGTCATCGCAAACCGACGCGATAATTGCGCGGATGAAAAATTAGGGCTGTCCGCTTCTACAAAACTCAATACAGCAAATTGCAATGGGGTTAATTCAAAAGGTGCTAATGCTTTTGACATTTGTAATGTGACTTCGGTATCAATTCTTTTGGTTAAATAAACGGTTCTTACTTTCATGAATTTGATTTTCAGATATTCTTATTTTTTGATTGCAAAAATAGCTTAATTTTGGAGTTTTCTGGTGGTTTTGGCGTAAAAAAATGAAAAGGAACACTTAACAACTTATTTTAAGTAGTTAAAGCGAAATAAAGGACAACGCCTTTTGGAAGGTTTAAAAAGAAGTTTGTCGTTTATTTTACATCACCTACTTATAAAATTTTGCAATCAATATGGAATAAAATAACAATGGCAATGAGATTTAATCTCACTGCCATTGTTGTATTAAATAAAATTTAAATTATACGATTATTTTAAATGTAAATTTGTGAAAAAATCAGTTATATAATTTGTAACAAATTATAATCAATTGAAAATCAACACAATATACATTCCGCAATCGCTATGATTCCGATAATTTGATGCGTTCTTCATTAATCACTTCGTAAATATCGGCATTCATTTTGCGAATTAAATTATCGGCAATGACTCCCGAAGTACTTTCCGCGTACATCCGAATAATCGGTTCTGTATTGGATTTGCGCATGTGAATCCAATTGCCGTTACTTTTAAAGGAAATTTTCAAACCATCAATGCGATTCAATTCACAATCTTTGAAACGACTGTATTTGTTATACAACCCATTTAAAATGGTATCAATATTCACACCTGAAGGCAAATCAAGTTTCGTTTTTGAAATGGTATAATCTGGGAAACGTCTCCGTAAAAACGAAATCGGCTTTCCAAACGCCGCCAATGCAGTCAACATCAAGGCAACACCCACTAATGCATCCCGCCCATAATGCAAATCGGGATAAATGACCCCGCCATTGCCTTCGCCACCAATCACGGCTTTGATTTCTTTCATTTTCGCCACGACATTGACTTCGCCAACTGCCGCCGCTTCATAACGCCCCCCGCGTTTCTCGGTGACATCCCGTAACGCCTGTGTAGAGGAAAGATTTGAAACCGTATTACCAACTTTATGTTGCAAAACGTAATCCGCAATTGCCACTAAGGTATATTCTTCGCCAAAAGGTTCGCCATCATCGGAAATAAACACCAAACGATCCACATCAGGATCCACTGCAATGCCCAAATGCGCCCGATTGAACGTAACTGCTTTCGACAATTCGTGCAAATGTTGTGGCAGTGGTTCAGGATTATGCGCAAATTGACCTGTCATTTCACCATTAATAACAGTGACTTTACAACCCATTTTTTCCAATAACGGCACAATCGAAATCGCGCCCGTCGAATTGACACAATCTACAACGACACGAAAGGCTTTTTCTTGAACTGCCTTCCTATTGACCAAAGGCAGTGCGAGAATTTTTTGAATATGTTTTGCAATATAAGTATTATCTTGCTTATATTTACCCAATTGATCCACGCCTGCGTATTGAATATTGCCTTTATGAATCAATGCCAACACATCTTCCCCGTCTTTTGCGGAGATGAATTCACCTTTATCATTCAATAATTTCAGTGCATTCCAATCTTTTGGATTATGACTTGCTGTGATAATAATCCCAGCTTGTGCTTTTTCTTCTGTCACAGCGACTTCGACCGTCGGAGTCGTTGAGAGTCCTAAATCCACCACATCAATCCCAAGCCCGATAAGGGTTTGAGAGACCAATTGACTCACCATCGCGCCCGAGATGCGCGCATCGCGTCCGATAACGACTTTGGGTTTTTTACTTTTCTGCTGTTGCAATACCCAAGTTCCGAAAGCTGCGGTACATTCTACTATATCTTGCGGCGTTAAATGCGTTCCTTGCGTTCCACCGATGATGCCTCTAATTCCTGAAATCGACTTTATAAGTGCCAAGATGAGGTATGTTTACAGGTTTTACAAATATGGTTTCAGTCAAAAGTTTTTCTTTAAGGATGAATTATAAATGATGAATGACGAATTTTGATGTAGGATTCAGCATTTGTAATTCAGCATTCTAAAATATGTAATAACTTTGTTATCATTATTTATTGTGAATCATACAAAACTTTGGGCAAAGTTAACTAATTTAATGGCGATTCAAAGGGAATAACTACTTTTTTTTGAATTTTTTTTTAACAGGTGACAACTAAAAAATACCTACTTTTGCGGTTCACAATTAAAACCAGACTGCTTATGAGTGCTTTATTGCATATAGACCAACAAATCTTTTTTTTCATCAACCATCAATGTCATATTGGTTTTTTAAATAAATTAATGCCATATTGGAGGAGTATGTATTTTTGGTTTCCATTATACTTTTTTTTCATAACGCATTTATCTATGACTTATGGCAAAAAAGCATGGATTTTAATGCTTGTCTTGGCAGCGACTGTAACGGTTTCGGATACGTTTAGTAGTAAAATTATAAAGCCATTAGTGCATAGAGTACGTCCTTGCAACGATGTACGCATTAAAGATAAAATTAAATTATTGGTAAATCCGAGTTCAGGATATAGTTTTACGTCAAGTCATGCGGCAAATCATTTTGCAGTAGCTGTGTTTTTATTTTTTGCATTTGCGCCGTCTCGCCGATGGATCGGTATTATTTTGTTGATTTGGGCGGGTTCGATTGCCTTTGGGCAAGTGTATGTGGGGATTCATTATCCTTCGGATGTGTTATTTGGTGGGCTTTTTGGGGCGGGCATTGGTTTTATTGCATGGCACTTGTATCAAAAATACATTGAAAAATATCCAGAAATGCAAGTTATTTTATAAAAATTAACGCATTTTAGTCAGAATCGCCTTGTAAAGCATTTTATCATAGAACATTGGGCTTTTGTGTCTAAAATTACTGGTTTAGATTTGGAAGATATTGAACGGCTTGCAAAAGGTGAAAAAATAGATATTGATTAACTTTTCTGAGTTGAATACTTCTACGAATAACAAAATTTTCGCATATTCAAAAATGTTACAAAAAAACGAAAAAAATATTCATAAAACAATAAATCTAAACGGATTGGCGCAATTCTTGATATGTTTTAAGGGTAAGTTTTGGTTAAAGAATTGTAAAATTCGTTTTGAGAAGCCTGTGGTTTAAAATCACAGGCTTTTTTGTTGTGCCATGAACAAAAAAGAGTAGATTTTAATTAAATTTGTTTTCTAACTTATTTCGGCATGATTGTTGACATATTATGAAAAGTAAGTTTTGGTTAAAGAATTGTAAAATTCGTTTTGAGAAGCCTGTGGTTCAAAATCACAGGCTTTTTTGTTTTGCAAACACAGATGGATATATGAGATATAGATTTTTTATATATGATTGAAATATGGATTTTTCATTGTTTTATAAAAAACTATGTCCTTTATGTACATCTGTGTTTGCAATGATGTATCACTAAATTGTTTACATTTTGAATGGCAAGCGGAATATTCCAAGCAGCTCGATTCCGAGATTCTACATAATTGGAAATGCCGCGCAACGCCAAAAAATCCAGCGAATGATGTAAACAGGCTTGAAAAAAAGCAATGCCTTCCATCGTTTCAATATCAGGATTATATTTTATGATAATTTTATCAATATTTGGTTGAAATCCATGCACTTTTTGAACCGTCAAACCTTTTGCAACAGGTACATTTTTGATTTCATAATCATTTTTTAAATAATTCGTTTCAATAAAACCCATTGTTTGCATATCCGTAAAACTGCCATCCGCTTCTTCAACTCCAAAATCACCATACTGTTCCGAAACGACTTGAACCACTGCACCAAGTGGCACCTCTCGCCGAAAACTGCCTGCAATCCCTGCTTGAATCGCAAGATCATATTGATTTTTTGCCAAATGTTGTCCTAAGCAGAATCCTGTATTGAGCATGCCCACACCTGTAATCAAAACAGTTACATGAATATTTTTTTCCTGATACTGTTTCAAGAAGTCTAAGGTCGGCTGAATTTCAAAACGCGTTGCGGATACTAATAATATTTGCTTCATAATCCTTATTTGAATATTGCGAAAGCAGATGGACATAGGAGACATAGGTTTTGATACACAAAGTACTAAAAATCAATACTTTGTGTACCTCAACTATGTCTCCTATGTGTTTGCAATTCCGTTTGAGTGAACAGGTAATATGCCTATCGAATTTTTACGCCTTCTGTCCAGAAAATTGCCAATGCGTGTCAAGGCATCTTCCAAAATCTCTGTATTCGGCAAGAAAACAATTCTAAAATGGTCTTTTGTTGGATAATTAAATCCATTCCCAGCAACCACTAAAATCCGTTCTTCCTCCAATAAATCATATACAAATTCATTATCTGATTTAAACGTAAACTGTTGTAAATCAATCTTTGGGAAAATATAGAGTGCGCCTTTCGGACGCGTACAACTCAATCCTTGAATCGAATTAATCTTATCATAACAAAGTTCCATTTGACGATGCAAACGACCTGTCGGTAGCACCAAATCCTGAATACTTTGATAACCACCTAATGCCGTTTGAATCCCAATTTGGGCAAACACATTACTACATAAACGCATACTTGCAAGCAAAGTCAATCCTTCCACATAACTTTTAGCTCTTAATTTCGCCCCTGTCATGATCATCCAGCCACCTCGAAAACCTGCCGCCCGATAATTTTTGGATAATCCGCACATCACAACAGCCAAAGTTTCTTGAACCATTGTTGAAATACTATAATGTGTTGCGCCATCATATAAGATTTTATCATAAATTTCGTCTGAAAAAAGCACAATTCGATGTTTTTCAGCGAGATGCACTATTTGCTCTAAAATATGCTTTTCATAAACCGCACCTGTTGGATTATTGGGGTTAATAATCACAATCGCTTTGGTTTTTTTGGTAATTTTATTTTCTAAATCTACCAAATCTGGATTCCAATCTGAGGCTTCATCACACATATAGTGTACCGCTTTTCCACCCGCTAAACCAACCGAAGCCGTCCAAAGTGGGTAATCAGGCGAAGGCACTAATACTTCATCGCCATCATTAAGGAGCGCGTTTAAACACAAAAGTATCAATTCGCTGACCCCATTTCCAATGAAAACATCCTCAATTTGCGTATTTCGAACTCCAAGGCTTTGATAATATTGCATCACTGCTTTCCGCGCTGCGAACAGCCCGCGAGAATCGGCATAACCTTGTGCATCCCGAATATTTTCGATAATATCGTGTACAATTTCATCAGGCGTATCGAAACCAAACGCCGCAGGATTGCCAATATTCAAACCCACAATTTTAAAGCCTTGCTGTTGCAATTGCAACGCTTTTTCATAAACGGGCCCGCGAATGTCATAACGCAACGTATCTAAACGATTACTTTTTTTAAAAGGCATGAGTTAATATTTTTAGTTAGTTGGTTAGTTGGTTGGTTCGTTAGTTGGTTGG
>JBEEMZ010000168.1:0-10768 GCA_041192405.1 Bacteroidota bacterium
GAAAGATACGCAAGACGTAAAGGACGTGTTAGATGCTGCGGAAGTCCAATTAAAAAAATATTTAGTGACCAAAAAATATATTCATCGAAAGAATTTACGAGGTTTTGCGGTTGTTGTCAAGAACGAAGATATTTTTTGGAAGGAAATTACAATTCATTAATTCCGTTTGAACAAAAAGGGATAAATCATTAAAAATCAATGCTTTATCACTTTTAGTTTTTAGAAAAAATCGAAAACTTTTTTTCTGAAAAGTGGTTTTACATCCAAATCAACTCTATTTGAACCAAATCATTTGAATCAACCTTAAAACGAATGAGGAAATGGATTTAACTTTTTACAGTTCGCTTTTGAACGATATTAAAACACGGATTAAAACAGCGCAAATCAAAGCAACACTTGCTGCGAATGCAGCATTGATTGCAATGTATTGGGATATCGGCAACTTGATTCTTCAACGCCAACAAACGGAAGGTTGGTCTGCGCGAGTGATTCCTAAATTAGCGAATGATTTAAAAAATGAATTGCCTGAATTGAAAGGTTTTTCAGAACGCAGTTTGGGTTATATGCTGCGTTTGGCAAAGGAATATCCAATTTTGCAACAGCCTGTTGCAAAATTGGATACATTGCATTTGATGTATTCAATCCCTTGGGGACATCATATTACTTTAATCGAAAAAGTAAAAGAAGTAGAAACTCGTTTTTGGTACATGCAGCAAACGTTACAAAATGGTTGGAGTCGTGATGTATTGACTTCCATGATTAAAAGCAAAACATTTGAACGACAAGGTGCTGCGATTACCAACTTTGAATCTATTTTACCCGATGCGCAATCCGATTTTGCCAAACAAGCCTTAAAAGACCCTTACATTTTCGATTTTTTGACGCTTTCAGAACCTTTTGCAGAACGAGAATTGGAAACCGAATTAGTAAAACATATCGAAAAATTCTTATTAGAACTCGGCGCAGGATTTGCATTTGTGGGCAGACAATATCATTTGGAGGTTGGCAATCAAGATTATTACCTTGATTTGTTGTTTTATCACCTCAAAATGCGTCGTTTTGTCGTCATTGATCTCAAAAAAGGCGATTTCAAGCCCGAATATGCAGGTAAAATGAATTTTTATTGTTCCGCTGTTGATGACTTATTGAGGCATCAGACCGACCAAGCAACGATTGGTTTGATTCTTTGTGAAAATAAAAATAAAATTATCGCTGAATATGCACTACGCGATACGAATAAACCAATTGGTGTTTCTGAATTTGAATTGACCAGAGCATTACCCGAAAATCTGAAACCAAGCCTACCCAGTATTGAAGCGATTGAAAAGGAACTTTCAAAAAAATAGGAAGCAAATAAAAGGGATAAATCATTGATTCTAAATGATTTATCCCTTTTCACTTTTGGAAAAACTGTTATTTAAATTTACGGCTTAATTTTGAGCGCATCTACTTGATTTCCTATCTTTAATATCAGAGATTCTCCACCTTCCGTTTTATGTTTCCCTATTAGGACACTGATGGTTGTATCTGTTTTTGATAAGGTGCGCAACCGTTTGTCCGTATTGTCTAATTGATCATCTTTTGAGAGAAAAACTTGTGGTTCATGCACCTGCCCGCAATCGTGTTGATGCTTATAAAAAAGTTGATAACCACCCTTTATCCTACGAATCTCATTCAAATTCACCGTAGCTGAACAAGGTACTAATTGGACAGTTGAATCCCCTTGTGCAACCGTTGCTAATGCGCCGACAGCAATATTTGTCCAATCTGAAACTTGTACACCATTTTTAAAGGTGCAAACTCGGTAGTCGTAACGGATGGGCTGTGGTTTTAAATTATCTTTATCCATGTAAAAAGGGGATGTATTTTTTTTTTGCGCATCGCTCAATTTTAATGACATATATTTTTGTTTATTATATAAAGAGCGTTGAATTTCAATTACTTCCTCATTGGATAATGGAAAACTTTTCCATTTTAGCTCAATGCAAGTTAAAAGATTATTAGAGGCTTCTAAATCGTAGATTCTACGTTCAAGGTGTGTCGTGCTGACGACAAACGGCAATAAAAAAAGCGCAATTGCTTTGTTTTTGAATAAAAAAGTCATCATTCGAGATGTTGAATTAAAAAATAATAAAAAATTTCACAACTATTTACAAATAACGGTCACTTTTTCAATAAGTGACCTATATCTATGAAAAATAACTCAAATTTTATGACAGATCAAGAAATCGTAGAAGGTTTACGCCAAAAAGAGAGGCTTTCGTATGAACGCACGAGCGTTCACCTTTGGAAGACGTTCGCACCCAAAGTTTTAGGCATGGTGCTTAAAAATAATGGCTCTCGTGAAGATGCACACGATTTATTTGCAGATGCATTTATAAAAGTGCAAAAAAAGGTGGTGGAAGGCAACTATCAACATCAAAATCAATTTGCAGGTTATTTTATGACGGTTGCAAAACGGGCTTGGTTAGATGAATTGCGCCGACGCGCAAGCGATCGGCGGCGCACATGGGAAAAATTGGATTCGGAAGATGACTATTTGCAATTATTGGACGCAGGAGAAGCGGACATCGTTGAATACGTGCTTTTCAATGAAAAATGGTCTAAAATTCATCAAATTTGGCAAAAATGGGACGATTCCATTTGCAAAACAAGGTTGACCCTTTTTCACTTAGACGGAAAAACGATGAGAGAAATCGCTGGTTTACAAGGACTTACAGAAGAAAATATGAGACAAAGAATCTTGCATTGCCGCCAACGGTTTCGGTTATTGGTCAATAGATTACGCGGATAATCTTTTTTACAAAACTTTTTTCTTAAAATTTTAAAATCAAAAAGATGAATTTATCAGATAATTTGGAGACCATTCAACGGTATTTGACGCATCAAATGTCCTCTGAAGAGCGCGTTGCGTTTGAAACGTTGATGCAGACCTCGCCTAAATTGACCGAAGAAGTCCGAAGTTTGCGCGAATGGCGCGTCGTGGCGAAACATCAAGATTTGTTTAATACCAAAATTTTATTGGATCAAATTAGACAAGAAAATCCAATTGAAGCCGATTATTCGGATACGGATTTGGAAACGCCCTCGCCTAAAAATCATATCCTTCGATGGATTATGGGCAGTATTCTGATTTGTTTAATGATTGGTGGCATTGTTTTGTATCGGCAAATGGCAACTCAAAATCATTATAAAACATTGGCAATCAAACTGTTACAAAATTATCCTGTTGAAAATATTGTAGGATTAGATACGCTTTCTGAAAATCCTGATACAGTACGATTAGTGGATGCCATGCGTTTTTATGACAAAAAAGAATATGCAAAAGCGATTCCTTTGTTTAAAACCTATAAACATTTTGCGAAAGACGATATTGTGAAATTTTATTTTGCAATATCACTTGTTCACACAGGGAATTCCGCAGAAGCATTGCCGATTTTAGAAAAATTGCGCGTAGATGCGGAAGGAATTATTCAGTTGGAAGCACGGCAAAATTATCCAATTGCGTTGATTGCGCAAGGGGAACTTGAAAAGGCAAAAGTTGAATTAGAAAAAATGATTCTGGATAAAGTGAATGAAGCCAAAGCAAAAGATATTTTAACAAAATTGAATCAATAATCGCCATTTCGCCACGAATTTTCACGAATTGGGTCAAACAATTCGTGAAAATTCGTGTAATTCGTGTCCCATTAGAATCTTATTCTACCGCGAAACCCGTATGTGGGCGTTTCGACGGCGCGTGAAAAGCTAAGACAATATCCTTTTTCGGAACGCCTTTTTCGACAAACACATCTCCAAAACCTTCATCGGTGCCATCGTATTCGATATAAATTTTCTCATTTTTGATGCGCACATGCACCAAACAGCCGTAAAATCGGGTGCAGTCGCGCTCGCGCCACCAATTGTTGTACAACAGATAGTGCATTTTAAGTTCATCTTTGACCAAATAAAATTCTTGGTCAGGACTCAAATGAGTGTCAGAAGCAATATACGCTTCTAATGTATTGACAATCACTTGCTGATATTTTTTTAACTTATCCATTGGTAAATAATAGGTCGTTTTGGGTCAAACGTAATCATTTTTACTTGATGTCTTTTTAAAAAGCCTTGAATGATGGGGTCACTTATCAAATCATCATAAGCATCTTTCGGAATTGCCAAATAAGGAATTCTATCGGGTTCTTGGCTTTCCAACAAGTAGGCATAAAAATCATATTGTCCTACTGAATGATGTAGTTCATTGACATTCGATGTCGTAATAAAACTTTTAACTTCCACCAGAATTTTTATGATTCCTTTTTCGGCTATGATGTATTTCTCCGCCCCAAAATCAGCAGCGACTTTTCTTTTGCCAAAATTGAGTGCTAATTTGTAAGGGTCATGCGTCACCTTCCAACCCTCCGCTTCTAATGCTTCTTTAACGAGATTATGATAAATATCTTTTGCCATTTAACGATGATTTTGATGTAAAACAACCATCTTCTAAAAAAGGTTTAAAAAAAATCAAAAAAATCATTATGATAAAGTGTTGATTATAAATCAGTTAGTAATTTTTCGTTTTGAATCGTATCCTTTTATTCATGGAAAAGGTCACTTTGAAAACAGGGGAACGATACCTTTTTAAGCCAATCTATTCAAATGGATGCGCTGTATATTAAATGAAATATTAATTGATTTAATCATGGATTTAACAACTTAATCTATTGGAAATGAATGAATTACAAACCCTTTGAACTTTCAGATTATTTTAGCAAATTTTATTACACGCCAATCGCGTTGCCAATGACTGGTTTTACACCATTGCAATTGCTCTTGCAAGACACCGCAACACAAAGCCTTAAAAAAGGCGTGTTTTCCATTTGTATGAATAAGGCATTATATATTGTGCGTGGTGATGATGAAATGGAAATGGAATATTTAAAGTTGTAATTTTCTTACGAACCATCCATAATCACTTTTATCAAAATAAAGTTCGGTAAAATCTGCTCGCTAAAATGCCGATTCGAGCCACTTTTGAACAAACTCAAAAGCAATGTGTCGAAATTACCCGAATCCAAATGATAAACATCATTGGGCAGCTTGGGTGCTGATTCAATAATAAACCACGAATTGCACGAATTTTTTGACAAACAATTCGTGAAAATTCGTGTAATTCGTGGCTTATTAATGCTTTATGAAATATTATTTTCGATAAATCACCGTAGGCGCGGCTTGCGCACCCGCAAAAAGCACTATATCTGCAATCGTCACACGCTTCGGCGTATTGACGGCGTACAAAATCGCATCTGCAACATCTTCGGGTTGAATCGCCTCAAAACCTTCATAAACTTTTTTCGCTCGTGCTTCATCGCCTTTGAAACGCACCAAAGAAAATTCGGTTTCGACCGCACCAGGCGCAATATTTGTTATTTTAATGCCATATTGCGTCAAATCATGCCGCATTCCTTCGCTTAACGCTTCCACCGCCGCTTTCGATGCACAATAAACCGCCCCATTCGGATACGTCCATTTGCCCGCGACAGAACTAATATTTATAATATGTCCCGTCTTGCGTTCCACCATGACAGGCATGACCGCTTTTGAAACATACAAAAGTCCTTGCACATTGCCATCAATCATGGCATCCCAATCATCCATATTGCCGTCTTGAATGGGCGAAAGTCCATGTGCATTCCCCGCGCTATTGACCAAAATAGCTATTTTTTTCCAATTTTCGGGCAAAGAAGCAATCGCATTGACCACATCAGCGCGATTTCTAACATCAAAATTTAAACATATTGTTTTTACTTTATCAGAAAGTGCTGTTGCAAGTTCTGTCAATCGGTCTTCTCGGCGACCGCATAAAATTAAATCAATTCCGTTTTCCGCAAATGCAAAAGCAGTTGCGCGTCCAATACCTGAAGTGCTGCCTGTAATGAGGGCAATTCTACTCATATTTATAATTTTTATTTAAATGTATAATTAATTGATTTTAAATAAATTGAAATCAATTTATTTACTGACAGGCATCAAGCGAAAAATATAACCAGGATTTTCCACACCTACATATAGGTATCCATCTCGCCCCATTTCTACCAACCGAACCCGACCTACATTTTTCAATAACTGTTCTTGCGAAACAATCTTATTTTCAGCTACCGCACACCGATTTACATAATTAAACCGCAAAGAGCCAATCAAAAAACTGCCTTTCCATGCGGGATAACGCTCGCCTGTCACGAAAGTCGCACCGCATGGCGCGATAGACGGAACATAATAGGTCAACGGTTGTTCCATGCCATCTTGTTTAGTGAGTGGCGTTAAAATCGTCCCATCGTAATTAATCCCGTAACTAATCACGGGCCAACCATAATTTTTACCTTTTTGTGCAATATTGACCTCATCACCACCACGCGGCCCGTGTTCATGTGTCCAAATTTCATTGGTTTCAGGATTCAACGCCATGCCTTGTAGATTCCGATGACCATAAGACCAAATCGTACCTTTTGCACCCGCCACTTTTACGAATGGATTATCGGTTGGGACGCTGCCATCATCCATCATGCGATGCACTTTGCCGCAATCATTGTCCAATTTTTGAGGAAATAACGGTTCATGCTGCCCTCTGTCGCCCACCGTGACGAATAAATATCCGTTTTTATCAAATTCCAATCGGCTGCCAAAATGATATTGCGCCTTCACTGCGGGTTGCGCAATAAAAATATCTTTTTGTTCTGTCAACTGAATGCCGTCCAATTTTGCCCGCATCACAGCGGTAGTTGCATAACCTTTTCCGACAGATTCCATTGGTTTTGAATAAGATAAATATATAAATTTGTTTTCTGCAAATTTTGGATGCAGTTCAACATCCAACAATCCACCTTGTCCTTCTGCCCAAACTTTAGGCGTTCCTTGAATCAATTGTTGTTGACCATTTTTGCCAATTCGATAAAAATCGCCACCTTTATCTGTGAACAACATATCGCCATCGGGCAAAAAGGTCATGCCCCAAGGACATTTGATGCCTTTTGCAATCGTATCCAATTGCACAGATTGCGACGCATCCGCAAAAATATTGGAATTTCTTTTTTCTTTGAAATCAAACGATTTGCGATGCTCGATTGCAGAGGCAAGATAATCGGTTAATTCGTTAATTTGTTCGGGCTTGAGCGTCGCGCCCCAAGTCGGCATGCCTGCGTCGGGATAACCATTCGTAATACTTTTGTTTAATTCGGATTTGGTTTTGCCATGTTTCCATTCCCTATCCACAAAAACGTATGCATCTGCCCCATGACAACTGGCACAATATTGTTTAAATAGCGCAGTTGCTTCAACAAATTTTTTATTTTGAGCCAAATCTTGCTTCTGCGTTTGGCACATAATGTTCGTACAAACTACGAATAAGAGTACATAATATTTTGTCATAATTCTATTTTTGTGCAAATATAGCCATGATAAGTAAAACTTGGTTCTATTTCGGTTAAAAGGCGCGTCAAACAAGCGAAGTTTGCCCCGAATTACACAACTTAGCACAAATTGTACAATTAATTCGTGCTAATTCGTGTAATTCGCGGCAAACAATAATGCAAATTTGGCAAAAACAAGCCCCTATTTTGCTAAATTTGTATTACAAGGCGATTGAAATTTAAAGGATTGTAATAATTTAAGAGATTCGCATTTACAGTAAAAAATTTACAAACTATTGTCTAAATTTGGATGTTTCAATGCCTTAAAATTGACCCACCATGCCCGATTCGTTGTCCATGTTTCCGTTAAAATTAGTGGTCTTCCCTGGCGAACACCTTAATTTGCACATTTTTGAGCCCCGTTACAAGCAATTAGTAATGGAGTGCGAAACTGAAGGTTGTACTTTTGGGATTCCTGCTTTTATTAAAAATCAAGTGGTTTCGATAGGGACGGAAATGCGGTTGCTTAAAATAGAAAAACGATATGATAATGGCGAAATGGATATTCGCACACAAGGGGTTGGTTTATTCCAAATCATTGATTTTTATAGTGTTACAAATAATAAACTTTATCCAAGTGCGGATGTAAAACGGTTAAATGGCATCTCCAAAGGAGATACGATTAAGAATATTGAAATTTTGGAAGATGTGAAAGAATTGTTTAAAACGTTGCACTTGAATAAAACACCTCCAAACGACCCGAAACAATTTATTTCTTTTGATGTGGCACATTATGTTGGTTTTTCGTTGGAGCAGGAGTATGAATTTTTGTGTATTCCGACAGAAAAAGACCGCCAAAATTATTTATTGGCGCATTTAAAACAAATGTTGCCGATGGTGCGAGAGATGGAAAGGTTGCGCGAACGGGCGTTATTGAATGGATATTTTAAAAATTTGCCGCCTTTGTTTTAATGATGAATTATAAATGATGAATGATAAATTTTGTAAATCATTGGTTATCAATAGATTACTCATCATTCATCATTTGCCACTCGTCCTTAAACGCGCTCTTTGGGTTTCAAGTTATATCGCAAACTGAAAATATGTGAATAATTTACTTGTGAAACATTGCCAATATTCGTCAAAGCGTAATCAATCGCAATATTGCCAAGATGCAAACCTAAGCCCATATTTGGTAAAAATTCCCATTCTTTTTTAGTGGGGTCAAGTTCGTTTTTGAATTGTTGGAAATTACCCACTCCGAAACGCAAAAATACAATTTTCTTAAAATCGGCTTCAAAACCAAGACGTGGGCTGATACTCACAGTACTACTTGAAATTAAAACATTTCGTTTGCCGTCAGTGGTCATTTCCAAATTTAATTCCGATAATAAACCAATTTGTTCACTTATTTTTTTATGATACGCCGTACCAAGCAATAAAGTAGGGCGCGTAATTTCAACCCCATTTTTAGGAATATCATTATTCGTACTGGTAAATACATTTTTTTCTTGGTCAGTTAAAGTGGCAGTCCAAGCATTATAAGTTGTTGTAATATCTCGAAACATTGCGCCCAATCGCCAATTATTTTTCTTGTATTGAATGCCCAAATCCATTCCAAAACCCCATGCCCCCGCAAAGGTTCCAATCACTCGGCGCACTACTTTTACATTCCCACCAACAGAAAGACCTTTATATTGTTGTGCATAAGTCATAAATACGGCATAATCTGCCGCCGAAAACTGAGTTACTTTATTGTAATCAATAGAGCCATCTGCTGCGACCATGTTTAATGTATAAGGAATATTATCTATTCCTAATCGAATGATATTCAAACTAATAATACTTTTTTTTTGTGCATTAAGGCTTTTAACAATGCCCAAATAATCGTAAGATGCAATCCCACTGTACAAATTAGCGTGCATTGCGCCAATTTGAAGCGGTGCATCTACCGCCGTTAATCCCGCAGGATTCCAATAATTAGCATAAACATCATCAACGGACGCAGTTTGCGCACCTGACATTGCATGCGCCCGCGCCCCGACACCAATATTCAAATATTCATTACTATATTTTTGCGCACTCAGATGAGCGATCGTCAAAAGGCTTATTGTAATGGAGTACCCCGTTTTTTTTAACATTTTGTTGTGAATGAATGGTAAAGTATAATTAAAAATTAGTTATCAAACGCTGGATTAAAAATTGCAATTACAAATATAAGCGGATTTAACATTTATTCATTACATTAGTCGTTTTTTTAACGATAAACGTCTTAGAAATCCATCTTTTTGGGGTGCGTTAGAACTATTTTGCCGTCTAAATGGTTCAATAATTGGGTTCCGAAATTAGCGACGACTTACACAACTTTACACAAATAACTCGTGCAAATTTGTGTAATTCGTCGCTAATTCCGAAATCGTATAGTTTTCTCATTTAAAAAAATTACAAAATGACAAACGAGCAAAAGTCAGAAAAAGCAAATGAAATTGTTAGAAATAGCGTCGGTTACGCGATGAGTGCAGGTTTAGTGCCTGTGCCGATATTGGATATTGCAGCCGTTTCGGGGGTTCAATTGAATATGTTGCGCCAATTGGCAAATCTATATCAAGTCGGTTTTATGGAATCGCTGGGCAAAAGTTGTATTTCGGCGGTTGTGGGCGGTAGTTTGGCGCGAGTTGGTTCCAGTTTGTTCAAATTTATTCCAGGGGTTGGGACGCTTTTGGGCGAAATCAGTATGGCGGCTTTTGCAGGCGCATCTACTTATGCGATGGGGCAAGTGTTCATCAGACATTTTAAAAATGGTGGCACTTTTGAAGATTTTAATACCGACCTTTCTAAAAAAGTGTACGAGCAAGAATTGAAAAAGGCGAAAACGGTCGTTGCGGAAGTGAAAGATGAGCAAAAAAATGGCAAAGACAAAGAAACGCCTGTTGCTCCTGCACCAACTGAAAGAGTTGAAGATCCTTTTGAAAAAATTCGCAAATTAGCGGCGATGAAAGCCGAAGGTATTCTAACAGATGAGGAGTTTCAAAAACAAAAACAACGTTTGTTGGATAAATTGTAAAATGTGACCGTAGGCAGCAAGAAAAGTACACAAATTTTCACGAAGGGTTCTCTTTTCGTGAAAATTTGTGTAATTCGCATCTTATTTCAAACCCGTTTTTTTTTGAAAAAATCTTTCAACAATTGACTCGACGCTTCACCCATTAAACCAAATTCAATTTTGGTTTTCGGGTGCAATAATGTTTTGCCAAAACGCATAAATCCTCGCTTTTCTTCGGCAGCCGCATAGACTAATCTGCCGAGTTGCGCCCACGCAAGCGCACCCGCACACATGACGCAAGGCTCAAGCGTCACATATAACGTGCATTCATCCAAATATT
>JBEEMZ010000169.1:0-10688 GCA_041192405.1 Bacteroidota bacterium
TGTTTCCATCAAAAAGACGGATGAGCCGAAATTTTAAAAAAAATTTCAAAAAAATTATATATATAAAATGGCTGTATATTGTTTTCATAAAATACAAAAGTGGGCAAATATGACATTTGCCCACTTTTAGTTTCTTTATAAATAATAAAAACGGAATTATAAATTAATTCTTAAGGTTACATTATGCGTTCCTTTAAACGGATTGGACATCAAGTAACCGTAATCTAAACAGACATTTTTACCCAATTTATCCAACGGTAATTGAAGCGACATGCCCGCACATGGCCCCGTGTAAATCGAACGAGTTGTCACCACCTCATCTTTACCGAGTTCGTATTTGTAGCCGCCGCGCAGGGCGAATAATTCGCCTAATGCAAATTCTGCGGCAACACCAATATTGTCTTTGGAAAACGAATTGGCTGTAAAATTTCCCATCACGGTCAACCGATTGATACCTGGCAATACGTCATACGCCGCGCCAATGTGCAATTCTGAGGGCAATTGGAAATCGCCTGATTTTTTTTGCAACGTCAACGCGCCTGATGGCAAAATCACAGGTTCTCTCAATGCTTGTCCAGAAAACTGCATCGGTGAACCCACATTCCGCAAGGTTACACCAAATTTAAACCGTTCTGGATATTTTTCACTGCCCGCAACATATTGTACGCCTGCATCTAATGAAAATCCAACTGCACCCACATCTGCCAATGATTCATTAATCATGCGACAATTGATGCCCACCGAAACTTTATTTGCAAAAGTATGCGCATATCCAAATGAAATATTGAAAAATGTCGGCGAATAGGTCGCACCTGTGCCTTCTGGACTTTCGGTGGTCGTTACATTGACTTTACCGATGCTGAACGCATTGATACTAATGCCCATGACTCCATTTGCACCCACTTTCTGAGCCAAACCAATTCCGTTCATGCTCAAACCTGTCCCTTGCAAATAAGTCGCATTGCCAATGCTGACTTCAGTATTGCTACTGAGCCGTGATAAACCTGCAATGTTTTGATACATCGCATCTACACCGCGCACCGTTGCCGTGTTCATCGCGTGCAAACCCGCGTTCCGCGCCCACGGATTAATTAGGAGTTCGTGTGCGCCCGCTTCACCTTGACGGTCAGGATTTCCTGCTTGTAATCCGTTGATTATCAATAGAGTAGCAAATAGGAGCGTTATATTTTTAACCATTTTTTCAATGAATGATGAATGATGAATTTTTTTGAATGATGAATGATGAATGATGAATTTTGTACAAATCCATCATTCATCATTTATCATTCATCATTACAAACGAGATGGGTCAAACTCACGATTGACAACCATCAATTTCAAAGTCCGTTCACCCAAACCAGGTGCTTCCACGTGTATCAAATACGCCCCACTCGCTACTGGAATCCCTTTATGGTTTTTCAAATCCCATTGCAAATCAGGCAACATTTGTTTCGTGCGAATGCCTTGCTGCGTCTCGACAGGATTCACTTCTGGCACTTCATCGCGTTTGAAATCGCGGATATATTTGCCATCCATCGAATAAATCGTAACCGTTGCCTTCGCAGGAAGATTCGTAATTTTAACCGTCGTTTGGAATTGATTCACCTCGTAATCCGAACGCGCATAATACGGATTTGGCACGACATTCATCATATCTAATTGATTATCAATGCCTACAGCATCCAATTTTTGCGCTTCTTTCGATTTGATTTCAAATTTATACGTCGGATGACCGCCATTTTTACCCGAAGCCGTCGCTACTTGATATGGATTATTGACCCGCAATTTAACGGTTGCATCACTCGGAATCAAGCCTTCTTTGTACGTCAACATTTTTGAACCCATCGTTAACAGCGGCATCCCTGCCCAAGTAATCGTTTTGAACGCAGGCAATTTCGAAAATGAAGATGCCAATGCAAATTGCGAACGGATGGTTGCACAAGCATCATATTCTTGCGAAGTTACATATATAAAGTGATGACCACCAGCGTACGAATAGGTTTGCCAGTTGAAACCCGTCCGTTGTGTCAAGCCAAATTGACTGGATGGTTTCCACATCATGTCGCGCCCAAGCCCTTTGGATTCGTCCAAATAGTTCGCTGCAAGTGAATTTTCATCATAAGAGGAGTTTTCACCGAAGAAAATATTCAATCGCTTGCCCGTCTCTACGTCAATCGCATAGCCAGGAAACCAACCCATCCCTAAACCATCGCCGTCCCCATCTGGTAAACCATCATTATTTGCATCTTCTTTACCAACAGACAGGTGTTTGCGCAAGTCAAAATTCAAGGCACCGCCTTCTGTTGCCGCGTTCAATGCCGTGCGGTCATAATAATTCGGTGTAGAAGTTTCAACGACAACGCAACGGCTCCATTTCGTTTTGTCCTTTGTGAATACAATATCCACATTATTCAAATTGAATAAACCATTGTTGTTTACCCGCACTAAACTGCCACTCGTGTTAACCCAAGCGGGTGTAATCAATGGTTGACTTGTATTCGGACGGTAATCTGTCAATACAAAAGGCACAAATAAATCACTTAAATTTTGATAAGCCCGTTTCGGATCCATATTGAAGTCGGCTTCATTCGGATTCGTCTTCATATAATTGATAACATCTGGATTCACCGTCAACGCGGGGTCAATCGAAGTATCATCGTCTTTCACGCCCCGTAACCAAGGCTTGCCACTCGTGTAGGTAATGCTCGAACCCACAGCTCCATTATTAAGATTAACCACTGGATTCACACCTGCATCTGGCACTTGTCCAATCGCAATCGTGAAACCATATTGTGATAAAATTTGCTCATTTAAATCTGAAATCGTCTTTTTCGCCGTTATAATCGTGCCTTTTTCAACGTGTTTCAACACCCATCTGGCAGTATCATTCACGACAGCATCGGTCATATCGCCGTCGCGCAAGTACAATTCAAACGTGCCATCTACCACTTCCAATGGATTGTAAATCTTCACATCAATCGGTGCGGCACCTGGTTTGTAGGTCAATTCGTTGATAGCAGCACCGCCTTGAGCGCGTGCCACAATTTTCGCTATCGTCTCATCCGACAATTCAAGGAAATTACCACCCGTTCCAACCCCATCTAAACGGGTTACAATCGGTCCATCTCCGTATTTCGCTTGCAACGCAACATCCGTTATCGGACGCGGGATACAAACATACGGTTTACCCGTCGCGGATTGACCGATATTGCGGCGACCCACGAAATAAGGTTGGTCTTGACCGTCTCCTTTAGGTGCTTTTGAATTAAAGTTTTGATAATTATTATGCGCATACGCAATGGCTACATAGTAATATTTTTTGTGATTGACCAGTGCGCCCGTTCCCGTCGCAAATAAATCTTTTTTCAATCGGAACGTATGACGCAATCCTTTATTTTCACCTGTCACTTTCTCCTCTGCGTAAAAATCTTTATACGTACCTGGGTCAATTGGATTCGGAATCCCTTTCCAGTTGAAAATCGTTGAGATACCGTCTTTTATATCCACTTGCGCAACCAAACGCGATTTGGTAGGGTCTTCCAAATCGGCATTTCCAATATCAGCATTCGATACTTGATACAATTTGTAGCCTTGAAAACGATATAAAGTATCGGTAATCGTCGGTTTACGCGGGATTTTCAATCCTTTTTCTTTTTGCGCTTCATCTCCATTGTTGGAAGTCAATGGATTATTGCTTAAAACCGCAATGATTTCTTGATCCAATTCAATGAAAGAAATATCGGGCGCGTCAGGCCCGTTTTGAATGGCAAAACACGCGTCAAATAAATTTTGAGCTAAATCATCCGCCGATTGCAATTGTGAAATGTCCGGACAAGGATATTTTTGATCCGCCACCCAAGGCAATCCTATAATCAATTCATTGATGGCACCTGGTTTCAATTTGAAAGGACCCGACGCTTGAATCGTCCGACGGTCTAAGTTGCCCAAACCCGCGCTACACATACTCCAAGCAGTCGCACCACCTTTATTGGGCGCGTCGGGGAAGGCAAAGGCAATCGGACGACCACCACCACCAGGATTATAACCACTACCGCCAAAGGTAAACGGCGTACCATCTTTCCACTTACCTGTCAAATAATTGTAATATTCTGTTGCGGTACTTGGGTCGGTCATACCAGGAAGCACACCTGCACTACCGCCATTTGCATAATAGGTAAACGCATTCATACCAATCTCTTGTCCACTCTCATTTAACGGGCCACGGAAATAGTCAATGCCCAAGATTGGAATTTTATCGCCATACGTATTGATACCCTGATTACAAACCGTTGAACCAGGCGCAGTACCGTCTGAGGCATCCAAATTGTAAACATAAGCCATATTTCTGGTCGTATCGCAACCTACAAAGTCATCATCAGGACAACCTAAATCGGGGTCTGTCCACATCGCAAAGTACGTACTATCAATGTCTTGCACCGCCCGATTGATTAACTTATAACGTTGAAACGTCATATCATTCAATGCATCATTCGTCTTGTAAGCAAACGCTTGTACTTGAACTTCCATCTGAATCGGCAACGAACGCGCTGATTGTGTATGCACACCCGCATTATCGTTGTAAATCCAGAAAACCATTTGGTCAGGATATTGCGGCGCGGTACAGCCCCGAACATCAATCACAGGATAATCTCCTTTCAATGGATTATAACGACCGTCGCCGTCCTCATCATAGAATTTCGCCAAACCTTGACGCGCTGTCGGTAATTCAAAACCATGAATTTGTAAAAAATATGGATTGCCCAACGAGGGCCAACCTTTCACATTCAAGCTCAAATCAGTTGCATTGTACGGAACGCCCGCCGCTTTTGCTGCTTGATACGCTTTAATATGTTTTTCAATTTCACTGCCATATACCACAAAATGTTTATCCCATTGGTCACAAACTTTGGCTTCTGTCGTACCATCTCTGTCGGTCAACGGGCCTGGCCAAAAGTCTGTTTTGGTACCTGTTCGATAGGTTTGTACCGCCACTTTCAAATTTTTGCCAGGGTCTTTGCCGCCGAGCCATACCGCACCCGCAAATAACGACGAAACCGCTTTGGCACCCGTTCCAGGTTGCACTTTCGGCACGACATATTGTGCAATATTCAAATCCCACCAAACATCCCCGCACGAAAGCAATGCCGCCCGAACATTATTAATGTCCATGTCAAAACGCGAAGTGCCTTGTGCGCAGTCCCCGCCCGGTCTTTGGGAGACGTTGCCACTGCCACTCGTATTGCTGCCGCCTGTGGGCGGCTCTTTTTTGTAATCGTCTGGAGCTTTAGCCGATAAAGATTGAGTCGCTAAAAAACCAGCAATAAGTATCCACGTCTTTTTCATTATAATTTTATTTTATTTTTAGCCAAGTTTCGGAAACCTTCAAGGTTTCCGAAACTTATCATTAAAATCCAAAACTCGCACCCAAAAAGATTCTTCTCGGAGGATAGTAAAAACCAGTCTCTACCAAGCGCGACAAATACGAAAAGCGATAAGCCATAATGTCACTCGGACGAGAAGCCGCCAAATTCGCCAACGTATTTTGACCAAAAGAGGATTGCAAATAACCATCATCGCTCGGAGAACCCGACGCGGAATAAACACCCGCCCAATTCACGGCATCTAACACGTTTTGCACGCGCAAATACACATTCAAATTCAACGGTTTTTTCGGATTGTTAGACAATTCAAACGTTTTATCAATCCGCATATCCAAATTGAAATTCCAAGGTAGGCGAGAAGCATTAATGCCCCCTGCGATTTGAGAACCACTAAATTCAGTCGGTTGCACCTTCGCCGTGTACGGACGACCCGAAACCGCCAATGCTTGAATATTCACCCCAAAATTTTCTAAAATTCTTTTGCCAAACAACATCGGACCATCATAACGATTGCCTTCTTCATATCTAAAATCAACCATACAGGTGAAACGATGTCTTTCATCGTAACTCAAAGGCGAAATCGTTCTAATATTACCATTTTTCAAAATATCGCGTTGAGAACTCGCATCCGAACCTGTGCCATCCGCAAATTGTAACGTATAGTTGAACAAACCAGAAATATTGCCCGTCCGCCGCAAATCGTATTGCGCAGAGAAACCTTTCACGGTACCAAAATCCACATTACCATAACTCAAATATTCACCACCCGCAAATGTAGATGGTAAAAATTTGTAATACCGCAATTGAATCATATCCCGCAAATCTTTGTAATACGCCGTCACTTTCAAACCTGTCGTATTGGTCAACTTTTGTTGGAAACCAACTTCCCAGTCAATCGTTTTTTGCGGTTTCAAACTTGCATTATTTTCAGTCGTTCTGCCGCTTTCGCCAAAATAGTAGTAATCCAACGCATTCACACTATAAGCCCATTCCGTACCACCACCATTTTGCGTCGGGCGTTGCACCAACACATCATAATGCGCGAAAAAGTTCGCAAACTCGCCAATCGCAAACGAAAATGCCAAACGAGGCATGAAATTCACTTGGGGCGTGTAATCCGTGAAACTATTTTTCGGGTCGAAACCACGTTGTTTAATCGTTGCAAAATTATCCAATGTATATTTTGGGAAAACTTGTCCACCTTCGCCGTAAATCAACAATGGATCCGAACTTTCACCCCGTGCATTATACCAAGTATCGCCTTGACGGAAACCCGTAATCGAAGAACCATCCCGCGTCGTATAGACTTTATACTCATCCCCAATATTATCAGGTTTGGTAAGCCCTTTTTTCGTGTAAAAATCCTTCGCATTCATAATGTCATACATCGAATATTGATCCTTCATCATTTTGGTATTCGCGTCGAAGCGATCCATCCGAACGCCCGCCCGCACAATCAAGTCGTGAAACACAAATTTATCCTGAATGTAACCCGCCATATAGATAGGTGTGGAAGGCGCGACAGGAAACGTCCGAACGCCGTCTTTATCCGTCGTTTTAAAGAACTCTTCAAAAGTCGTTTTCGTACCTAATTGATTGCCCAAATAGTCATATCCATAATAATCAATCAAATTTTGGTCAGCCAATTCTTGCGCAGAGAACATATCCAACGACAATTGAGACGGGTCTAATGCCATCACATTGCCATGCATAAACATTTTTTGACCTGTAATCGCCCGCAAACTCTTATAAAATTTAATATCGGCTAATTCATCTGTATTCGTTTTGACCAAAGCGCGGTACAATTTCGTCGTAAAACCGCCAATTGTCGTATCGCCATACACCAAAGTCGTATCAATCGCACTACCCGACCCTTGTAAATGACGGTCTTGCGCTTGTTGCGCCAAACCCCAAAGGTTGAATGGACTCACCGAATATTTACGGTCAATGCGTTGTTCGTATAAAAAGCCTACTTCAATATTGTGAGCATTTTTCTTATTGCCATCGGGCAAAATATCAAAATTAAATTTGGCATTTCCTGTAAAAATGTGTGCTTGTTCCACTGCATACGCGTTGTAAACCGCCCCTACATTTTTATGGAAATTCCAAACATTTTGTAAAGTACCTGCGGTCAAACCATTTTCAGATAAATAGTTTTGACTACCACTTTCAACATTTTGATTATAATTCGCTAAAACAGGGTTTTTATCCCCTGGCGTATAACTTTTTAACTGCCGATTATAACCTGCTTGTTTGAAACCGCCACCTGTGTCGCGTTCAAAAACGGGACTCCAAGCGTAATCAAATTTGCCTACATAACCATAATTAAATAAGTTTTTGCCATGTTGCGCATCCATTCTATCGCGGTTAAACAATTCATAACCACCTTGTAACGTATAAGAAATATTTTCAATAATAAGTCCTGTGCTACCTTTCGCTGCGGTGCTGCCGTTCCCCAAACGATGGCGGAAACGCACATTAATATTTGTAAAACTTTGATTATCCGTTGGATTATTTTCTGAATTGAACATTCTCCAACTTTTATCGGGTCCTGAATTGACAGGGCGTTTATCGGCAGGTGTAAACTTATCCGCAAAACCATAATACGAACCGCCAATGGTGAAATCCATGCCTTTAGCGATTTTAAAATCCAATTTACCCGTGTAATTGTATTGTTTTCTATCTTCACCAGGGCGGACTTTCACTAAATTAAAATCTTTCGCCGTCAACAATTCCGCGCTCGCAACAGGCGTAATCCCACCCAAATACGTCACAGGTTTGTCTTTCAACGCTTTCAAAACATCGTCTTTCACCACATACATCGGCACCGCAGATGGACTTGGCTCCAACATATAGCGATATTGCGCCGACATACGGAAACCAATCACCGATTCTTTCAAAGGTTTGTTGCCCTCTCCCATCATCGGTTTGCCATCTTTATCTTTGACAACGCGCCGTAAAATCGGTCCCGAAGCATTCGTCGTAATCAAATTATAACCATACGCATCCAAATATTGTGAGGTTTCTGCCTCCAAACCGAAACTATATTTTTCAGAAGGCCCTTTTGTGGTGGCAGAAATGATACCACCTGTCACGTCGCCATATTTTGCCTCGATACCGCCCGTCACGACTTGCACCTGTTCCAATTCCGAAACGGGAATCGCACTAGTACTCGAAGCGCGAATACCATCAATATAAAACGCCGTTCCATCGGGACGCGAACCGCGCATCGAGGTTTTGCCATCTTTATCCACCGTCACGCCCGCGCTCAAACCCACAATGCCATTCAAATCTTTGGTTGGCAAGTTTTGCATTTGCTTACTCGTCAATTCCATCCCTTGCGAGGTTTGGTCAATCTTGACAATAGGGATTTTGGCTTCGCGGATTTCGACAACATCAATCAATTTGGCATCATCGCTCAATTCGGCATCCAACTTGAGCGTTTGTCCTGCATTGACATGAAAATTGGTTTGGCGAAGTTTGGCAAAACCCAGCATTGAGAATTCAACATCATAAACCCCCGCTTCCAATTCTGTAATACGGTATAATCCATCGAAATCGGTTTGACCACCGACCTTCAATACTCCATTTTTATAGAGTGCGACATTGACCCCTGGTAACGGTTCTTTTTTGCCCGCTTCCACGACTTTGCCCGTGAGGATGGATTGAGCCGAAAGTATCGTCCAACCCGCCAGCACGAGCGATAAGGTGAGTAATTTTTTTTTCATCATACTATTTGAAACAAGTTGTTTAATTAATTTAACACATAGATACACGAACTCCATAGACGGTATGCCTATGTGCCTAAGTGTTAAAAGCACATTCATTGAAAAATAGTGAACATTGAATTGAATTGAATTAAGTTTTTTTTCATACTTTTAAATGCCAAATAATTGTACCACAATGATTTGACTGCAATATTAAAAAAAAGTGTCCAATTGCAGGTAAGATTTGGAATTTTTTTTTAAAATAATCGCAATCGTTTTTTTTCTAAAAAGGCTAATGCTGGTTAATTCAGAAATTTATAAATTATTTTTTTTTGTAATGCAAAAAAATAAGGACATAGAAGCCGTTGATTTTGCAAACATCATAGAGACATAGGCGCAAGATGCACCTATGTCCGCTATGTCCCTATATGTTTGCAATTTTGTCCAATAAGATTTGCGCCAAATTTCGTTTGCTTTCGTGCGTCCAGCCCGCAACATGTGGAGTCAAAACCGTATTTTTAAAACCATACAATCTTTCGTACAAAAGCGTTTCTTCGGAAGAAAAAGTTTCCACTTTTTCATTTTCAAATACATCCAAACACGCCCCGCGCAATTTGCCCGTTGCCAAACCATGCACAACCGTTTTCAAATCCGCCACTTTTCCACGAGAAGTATTAATTAAAATAATCTTTTTGGAACAACGATTTAAAAAATCATCATTCAAAAAATGATGTGTTTCGACGGTCAACGGCAAGTGAAATGAAATGATATCTGCTTGATTTTGAATGGTTTGCACATCAGTTTCGACGACATTGTTCAACTGATAAGGCAATGAATAGCCTGTTGGCAAATATTTGTCATAAGCCAAAATCTTCATATCAAAACCCGCCAATTTGCGGGCGAATCGTGCGCCCGTATGCCCGAAACCAATAATGCCAACGGTCAACCCTTCGATTTCAAAACCACGACGCGCTTCGCGTTGCCAAATTTTTTGTCGGACTTGATTATCTGCGGCAACAAATTGATTCGCCAACGCCAATAACATTCCAATTGCATGTTCAGCAACCGCATTTCGATTGCCTTCGGGAGAATTGTGGACGGCGATGCCTTTTTGCGCGGCGTATTTTCGGTCAATAATCTCCATGCCCGAACCGAGCCGACCCACAAATTTAAGTTTCACAGCGCGGTCAATGAGTTCTTGATGCACGAAAATTTTGCTATTGACAATCAAACCTTCGTAATCGCCGATAATACTTAATACTTTTTGATGGTTTGTATTAGGTTGATAATCAACCATATAGCCTTGTTTTTGAAATCCTTCCAACATCAATGGATGGACATCATCCGTAATTAAAACTTTTTTCATTGGATATAACGATGCGTAAAGTGGATGGGTCGTATGTTTTATAGAAGGCAAAGGTAAGGCATTTTTAACAATCACAACAGCGCAATCGAACCATTCCAATTTAAAATTTTATAAAATATTGATTATCAATTTATTACAATGTCGTCGAGGTTATTACGTTACAACGTCGGCGAGGTTTAAACCTCGCCGACGTTATTACGTTACAACGTCGGCGAGGTTATTACGTTACAACGT
>JBEEMZ010000170.1:0-10620 GCA_041192405.1 Bacteroidota bacterium
TTTGTATTTTAAAAAAAAAATACTTTTTTATTTGTCGAATTCAAAAAATTACCTATTTTTGTTGCAATAATTGAGTATTAATCGAATTATGAAGATGCGCCAAACAAAAAAGCGAGTTACGATTCACGATATTGCTGCTGCATCGGGTTTTACAGCATCTACCGTTTCGAGAGCGTTGCAAAATGATGAACGCATTAGTGATGCGACGCGGATTATTATTGAATCGCTTGCAACTCAAATGAATTATCGTTCTAATGCCGTTGCTTCAAGCCTGCGAACGGGAAAAAGTAAGATGATTGGAGTGGTGATTCCGTTATTTAATCGGACTTTTTTCGCCTCTATTATCGGTGGTATCGAAACGGTGATGAAACAAGCGGGTTATAGTGTGATGATTTGTCAATCGAATGACGATTATGAAAGCGAAAAAGCAGCAATTAGTGCCTTGATGCGTGCAAGAGTGGATGGTATTGCTATTTCAGTGGCAGCTCAAACAGAAAATTTTGATCATATTCAACTCCTTGAAAATGAGCAGATTCCGTTTATTTTGTTCGACAGAACGCATGAGGAAATGGAGGTACATCAAGTGATGATTGACGATTTTAAAGGTGCAAAAGATGCGACATTACATTTGATTGAACAAGGTTGCCGCAAAATTGCGTATTTCGCAGGTGTGCAACACCTTACAACGCAGAAAAATAGAACACTCGGTTACAAAGCAGCATTGGCAGAAAAAGGAATTGGTTTTGATGATAACCTAATGATTATCAGTCATTTAAAAGAAGGTTCAGGCGATAATGCGGTCAATATTTTATACGACAAAGGAATCGAATTTGATGCTATTTTTGCGGCATCGGATTATTCGGCTGTTGCGGCAATGCGAAATTTACAAAAAAGAGGCGTTGAAATTCCAAAATCGGTTGCGATTGTTGGGTTTTCGGATGAGCCTTTTACGGCATTAGTTACGCCTGCATTGTCAACGGTCAATCAACATACGCATCTAATGGGTCAAACCGTTGCGACGTTGTTTATGAATCTTTTTCAAAATGAGGTGGATCCGAAATTAATGAATAAAATTATCTTAGAACCTGAATTGATTATTAGAGCATCCTCTTTAAAAAAGCAGCATTTTTAGCTCCTTTTTTTTAAATTTACGTTATGCAATCGTTAGCATAACCATAAAAAATAATAAAACTGTCATTCGCAATGAAAAAAAACGTATTAACGCTCTTTTCAATATTTACGCTGAGCCTTTCGGTGTATGGGCAAGAAAAATGGATTCCTTTATTCGACGGCAAAACGTTGAATGGTTGGAATCAAAAAAATGGTAAAGCCCTATACGCCGTCGAAAAGGGCGAAATTGTGGGTACAACGGTCGCAAAGACATCGAATTCGTTCCTTTGCACGAATGTCGAATATGGTGATTTTATCTTTGAAGTCGAATTGAAAGTAGAAAATGCGATGAATTCAGGCATTCAATTCCGCAGTTTATCAAAGTCTGATTATCAAGATGGGCGCGTTCACGGCTATCAAATGGAAGTTGACCCGACAGACCGCGCTTGGTCAGGCGGCATTTATGATGAGGCGCGCCGCGATTGGCTCTATATTCCAAATTTTAATCCCGAAGGCAAAAAAGCGTTCAAAATGGGGGATTGGAATCAATATCGCATCGAAGCCATTGGCAGTACCATCCGAACATGGATTAATGGCGTTCCGACCGCGCATTTGGTGGATGATATGACTGCAAAAGGTTTTATTGCGTTGCAAGTACACGCGATTTATGGTTCGATGAAGGAAGGGATGAAAATTCGTTGGAAAAACATTCGGATTCAAACGGAAAACCTAAAAGCAAGCGCACCTGATAATTGTCCTGTCATCAATTTGTTACAAAATAACCTTTCCGAACAGGAAAAAGCACAAGGTTGGCAATTGCTGTTTAATGGTAAAGATTTTACAGGTTGGCGGGCAGTGAACGGTACTAAAATGCCTGAAAAACGTTGGGCGGTAGCGGATGGCTGCATGCAAGTCAGTCCATCAGATGGTTCTGAAACAGGTAATGATATCGTGACCACAGAACAATATAGTGCTTTTGAGTTAGCTTTCGATTTTAAATTGAGTGAAGGTGCTAATTCGGGTGTAAAATATTTTGTCAATGAGGCATTTGATTCGGGCGGCAAATCGGGGATTGGTTTGGAATTTCAAGTTTTGGACGATGAAAAACATCCCGATGCAAAAATGGGGAGCGTTGGTAATCGTACTTTGGGCAGCCTTTATGACCTCATCCCATCTTATAAACAAGATAAGCGGTTTCAGAAGAAAATAGGTGAATGGAATTATGGGCGCGTTGTGGTTTATCCAAATAATATAGTGCAACATTGGCTTAATGGTTTCAAAGTATTGGAATATGAACGAAAAAGCAACATTTATAATGCTTTGGTAGCGCGCAGTAAGTACGAAAAGTATAAAGATTTTGGTGCGGCGGACAAAGGGCAAATTTTGTTACAAGATCATGGCAACAACGTTTTTTTCAAAAATATAAAAATTCGGACGTTGAAATAATGTTTGCCCCGAATTACCCGAATTAGCACGAATGATTTTTGTAAATTCGGGTAATTCGGGGCAAAATATTCAAAATCATTTATCATTCAACATTACTTAACAACATGGAAAGACGTGATTTTATAAAAAATTCTGTTTTAGCAGGCGGTGCGATGGCGTTTAGTGCCAAATCGTATGCTAAAATTATTGGTTCAAATGACCGTGTGCGTGTTGCAACGGTTGGCTTTGCGGATCGGCATCGCGCTTCGCATATTCCGCCTTTCAAGGCATTGATGAAGGAAATGAATTTTGAACTGGTTGCCGTTTCAGATATTTGGAATCGTCGTCGGGATGAGGGTAAAGCATTCATTGACAGTCAGTTAGGTACAAATATCAAAACGTTTCGCAACAATGAAGAACTCTACGCTTCCAAAATGGTAGATGCCGTTTTCATCAGTACCGCCGATTTTCAACATGCGTATCATACGATTGAAGCGGTCAAAGCGGGTTGTGATGTCTATGCAGAAAAACCTTTGGCGGAAACGATGGAGGATAATCGCGCTGTTTTGAAAGCGGTGAGAGATTCAAAACAAATTGTTCAAATTGGTTCGCAACGCCGTAGTGGTACCAATTATCATGCTGCCGAAGCGTTTATCAAATCGGGACAATTTGGACCCATTGTGATGGTCGAATTGATGTGGAATGTCAATCAGCCAGGTCGTTGGCGCAGACCCGCTTTGGTTAAAAACTTGCAAGAAAGTGATGTGGATTGGAAACGCTTCCTTATCAATCGTCCTGCCGACAAGTTTGACGCGCGCAAATTTTTGGAATATCGTTTATTTTGGCCCTATTCTTCGGGCATTCCTGGTCAGTGGATGAGCCATCAAATTGATACCGTGCATTGGTTTACAGGTTTGCCACATCCGCGCAGTGTGGTTGCGAATGGCGGCATTTATCAATGGAAAGATGGTCGTACCAATGCCGATACCTTGACGGTGGTGTTTGATTACGGTCCGTTGAATGATATGAGTTCTGGTTTTCAAGTTCAATTTACGTCTCGTTTTTCGAATTCTGCGGGCGAAACCAAAGAATTGTATTATTCAAATGGCGGTATGATTAATTTGGATACCAACGAAATCTCAGATACAGGCGGTTTGCGCGAACGGGAAGCGGGTGCTATGGGTCTGTCTGCGAATTTGCTAAAACCACTCAAATTGAATGGCGACAAAGTGGCGTATGATGCGAATACAGGCAGTGACACTTTAACGCATAATCATGTCAAAAATTGGATGGAATGTATCCGCAGCCGCAAACAACCGAATGCGCCTATCGAAGCAGGTTATCAACACTCCATCGCAACGATTATGTCAAATGCGGCGTATCGGACGGGTTTGAAAGTGACTTTTGATGAAAAAAAGCAAGAAGTTTTGGCGGGTGGAAAACCATTTAAATATTGATTCCTACGGAATGACAAAACAAATAAAAGAATCTGTTTTGGAAACCTTTAAGGTTTTCAAAACAGAACCTTTTAACTTTAATTTAAAAAGTATGAAAAAAAAAAGATATATTTATGCACAATTCTATTTGGAATAGGAGTTGTCGCGCCCATTTTTGCTCAAAAATTGCCCAAAAAGAAGAAAACGATGGAAGCAATGACACTTGCCAATACGTATTTCATGCAAAAATGGACGGACGTAGGCAAAACCATCCTTACTAATAAAGAACGTCCAAGTCATATTTGGACACGGGGCGTTTATTACGAAGGTTTAATGCGTTTGTACAAACTCGACCCTAAAAAAGCCTATTTAGATTATGCGGTTTCATGGGGCGCGTTTCACAAATGGGGTTTTAGAAGTGGCGTTTATACCCGAAATGCAGATGATCAATGTTGTGGACAGACTTATATTGACTTGTACTTGTTGGACAAAAAAGAGGAACGGATTCAGAATATCAAAATGTGCATGGATAGTTTGGTTCGTTCTGAAAAAGTGGATGATTGGTCGTGGGTGGACGCGCTGCAAATGGCAATGCCTGTTTTGGCTCAGTTGGGGACGATTTATAAAGATAATCGGTATTATGAAAAGATGTTTTCCATGTACGATTACACTAAAAACAAGCATGGTGATAAGGGTTTATTCAATCCTGCGGATGGATTATGGTGGCGTGATAAAGATTTTGACCCACCTTACAAGACTCCCGCAGGCAAAAATTGTTATTGGTCACGTGGAAATGGTTGGGTGGTTGCGGCATTGGTTCGGGTTTTGGATATTATGCCCAAAGACGCGCCGCATCGAGCCGAATATTTGAACGATTATTTAACGATGATGCAATCTTTATTGCCTTTGCAACGTGCTGACGGTTTTTGGAATGTGAGTTTGACGGACGAAACCGATTTTGGTGGTAAAGAATTGACAGGAACAGCCCTTTTTGTATATGGCATGGCTTGGGGTTTGAACAATGGCGTTTTAGAAAAACAAAAATACGCGCCCGCCGTAGCGAAAGCATGGAATCATTTGATAAAAGATTGTTTGCATCCAAATGGTTTTTTAGGTTTTGTGCAAAGTACGGGCAAAATGCCGAGCGAAGGACAACCGTTGTCGTATGATAAAATGCCTGATTTTGAAGATTATGGTTTAGGCTGTTTTTTATTAGCAGGCAGTGAGGTTTACAAAATGAAATAAAGCTATGGAATCCGTACAGCCATCAACCCAACTCATAAATTTCACAAAATTTGCCAGAGATTCATAAATCTTAGTACAGAGAAAAGGTTTCAATACCTTAAAAAAAAGTAAGTTAAAATTAAATTATATCATCCGTATTTAGTAATTTTAGGTTTTAATTGGTTCAACAAAACGAAAAATGTAATTTTAATCTTAAATTGTATTTTTCGTGAAATGTATTTTAGTTAAACAATTCTCAATTATGAAAAAAAGCTCACTTACACTATGCGCATTGTTGTTTTTATGCGCTTTTGTGTCCGCGCAAAGCATCAAAGGCAAAGTCTCCTCCGACAAAGGAGAGCCACTGATAGGTGCCAGTGTCATCATTAAAGGCACTTCAACAGGCGTAATTACCGATATAGACGGTACTTATGAATTAAAAGATGCCAAAGATGCTAAAATCTTGGTTTTTTCGTTTATTGGTTACGACTCCAAAGATGTAGCCGTGAATGGTCAAACCACGATTGATGTTACCTTATCCGAAGGTTCGGCTTTAAATGAAGTCGTTGTTGTTGGTTATGGTACGCAGAAAAAAAGTCAAACAACGGGTGCGATTTCGTCGCTCAACTCGCGCCAATTGACGGAAATGCCGATTACCAGTTTAGGTCAAGCCCTTCAAGGTCGTATTGCAGGGATTGATGTGGTGCAATCGGGTTCTAAACCAGGTAGTGTACCGTCTATTCGGATTCGGGGTCGTCGTTCGTTTCAAGCATCGAATGACCCTTTGTACATTGTGGATGGGATTCCTCTCGCGGGCGGTTATGAAGATTTCAACCCAGATGATGTGCAATCTATGGAGGTTTTGAAAGACGCAACTGCAACCGCTATCTATGGTGCAAGGGGCGCAAATGGTGTGGTCATCATTTCCACCAAACGCGGTGCTTTAAAAGGTCAGAAAAAAACAACGGTTAGTTATGACACTTACTACGGTCAATCCAGCGTTTTGAATAAATTGAATTTGTTTACAGGGGAAGAATTTGCAGAATATGTTCGGGAGTCGCGTCGGGGTGTGGTAACAGGTAGTATTTACAAAGATGCTGCTGGAAATCCTGTTCCATCAGGGGTGAAAGACGATTTTGCCGATTCCAAAGTGGACGTTTTCGATGCCAATGTGCTTGCAGGTATCAAAGCAGGGCGCAATTCGCAATATCAAGACTTAATGTTGCGGATAGGGGACATCCAAAATCACTCTATTGGCGTTCAAGGCGGTGATGAGCGCACTTCGTTTTATATCGGCGGTTCTTTTTTTAAAGATAATGGTGTTTCACCTGGTTTGGACTACACGCGGATGACCTTGCGGGCTAATATTGACCATAAAATCAATGATCGCTTTAAAGTAGGGCTTTCTACTTTTGGGATGCACAGTATCCGCAATGGTGCCAATTGGAATCCTTATTCGTTTTCCTTGCAGCAAAATCCATTGGGTTCTCCTTACATAGACCCAGCTGGAAATACTTCAGACCCGAATAATTATCTGTTTTCGCCAACAAATGATGCTCTTTTGACCAATCCTTTGTTTGAAATCATCCCTGGTGCGCAGATTGATGAGCAAAAACGGTTCCGCATTTTTAATTCGCTTTACGCGGAAGCTACAATTATGGATGGTTTGACGTACCGTGTCAATTTTGGACCCGACTTTACGGTGCAACGGGGGGGGCGTTTTATCGGTTCTCAGACCAACTTTGCGAAAGGGGGGAATAATTTTGCGTCTGCGGACAATCGTTACAATTTTGACTATACGTTGGAAAATATTGTCAATTATACTAAATCGTTTAACAAGAACAATTTAAACGTAACGGCTTTACATTCCATTCAAAGAGATAATTTTGAACAAGTTGTGGGTACAGGACAAGGGGTGCCTGTTGGCAAACAATCCTTTTACAACTTAGGTTCTGCGAGTTTAAGTTTGCCTTCTTCGTCTAATTTGGTACAATGGACGATTAACTCTTTCATGGGTCGTATCAACTATGATTACGATAATAAGTATTTGTTGACGGCTACGATGCGTCGGGACGGTTCGAGCCGTTTCGGTGACAACGTGAAATATGGTAATTTCCCAGGCGTTGCATTGGGTTGGAACCTTAGCAGTGAAGACTTCTTAAGAAAGGTCAAATGGGTGGATAATTTGAAACTTCGGGCGAGTTGGGGTACGGTGGGTAATCAAGCGGTTTCGCCTTACCAAACTCAAGGTTTATTAGGACGTACCGTTTATGCGTTTGGTACAACGGGTGCTTTTGGCTATCGTCCGACAACGATTGGCAATCCTGACTTACATTGGGAGCAATCTACGACCAAAAATCTTGGTTTAGACTTTACCTTCTTCAAAGGGCGTATCCATGGGTCGTTGGAATTGTATCAAGTGAATACAACTGACTTATTGTTGGCAGACCAATTGCCGTATTCGACAGGCTTCCCTTCGGTGACGAAAAACGTTGGTGAAACGCAAAATCAAGGTTTTGAAGCCACTTTATCTACGATAAACGTGGATAATAGCGGTTTCAAATGGACAACCGATTTCGCTTTCACTAAAAACGATGAGCAAATTATTTCGCTCTACAACGGTAAAGTAGATGATATTGGGAACAGATGGTTTATTGGCAAGCCGTTGACGGCAATGTTTGACTATACAAAAGATGGCATTTGGCAATTAGGGGAAGAAGGGAAAGCGGCATCTTATGGCAGTCGGGTGGGTCAAATCCACGTGACAGACTTGAATGGTGACGGCAAAATTACGGCAGCTGACCGCCAATATATTGGTTCTGAAATTCCAACATGGTCTGGTAGCTTCACTTCTCGTTTCAGTTACAAAGGTTTTGATGCGTCTATCATCGTTTATGCGCGGATTGGTCAACAAATTTTGTCGGCTTTCCACCGCGACAACAATCAATTGGCAGGTCGTTACCAACAAATCAAAGTGGATTATTGGACTCCTAAAAATCCAACGAACGAGTTCCCTCAACCGAATAAAGACCAAGAGTTTCCACTTTACAGAGAAACGTTGCTTTATTTTGACGGTTCTTTTGTTAAAATACGGAACATCAACTTTGGTTATACGGTGCCAGAAAGCGTGACTAAAAAAATCGGTGTTGAGTCGCTTCGGATCTTCTCAAGTATTCAACAACCGAAAATTTGGTCACAGTACATGACCAAATATAATGGTGTGGATCCAGAAGTTTCAGAAGGCGGTTCTATCGGTAGTGGCGTGACTCCTGCGACGAAGGTTATTACCATTGGTTTAAATGTCAAATTTTAATCTAATGATGAATTATAAATGATGAATGATGAATTTGTAAAGCATTGATTATCAAATTTTTACGAAAAGTAATTCATTATTTTGCAATCATTCTATGGAAGTAAGTAAATATGGTTTATCCATTTTAGAATCCATTGATTGTAAAAATTCATCATTTATTATCCATCATTCATCATTCATCATTAATAAATAAATTTCTAATAAAATGAAATTTTTAAACTTAAAAAAATCAATCGCCATCTTTGCGACCGTTGGTTTGATGTTCGGTTCTCAATCCTGCGGCAAAGATGTTTTGCAAGAAGATGTTATTTCGCTCATTGGCAATGAATACCTCAATTCTGCAAAAGGATTCAACGATGCCGTAAATGCAGCCTATTCGACCTTACGCGCTTATTACGGTTCGCAACAAGGTTTGACCATGACAGAGTATGGTACAGACATTTACGCGACGGGTGCAGATGGTGGTTATAAAGGTTTCCACTTTTACGACGGACAGTTAAATCCTTCCGTAGATTTCTTGGCAAACGTATGGAACGAAATGTATCGCGGTATCAATACTTGTAATGCCGTCATTGCTCGCGCCGCAACGGTACCAAATGTTACAGATGCGGTTAAAGCACAGCGGGTTGCAGAGTGTAAATTTTTACGCGGTTTGTACTATTTCATCTTGTTCCAACAATATGGGCCCGTTGATTTGCGCTTAACCGAAACGATTCTACCGACTAAAACGGCTACACGTGCTACGGATAAAGCCATGTTTGATGCGATTATTGCGGATCTTGAAGCGGCTTTACCTGTTTTGGAAGCGAAGAAAGCGTCTGCGGATTACGGTCGTGCGACGAAACCTGCTTGCGAACACCTTTTAGGTTATGTCTATTTGACGAGAAACAATACGGCTTCAAAAGGTGCAACGGATTTAGACAAAGCAATTACTTATTTGTCGGATGTCGTGAATGGCAATTATGGTTTTGCACTTTTGACGGATTTTGCGAGTGTCTTTGACGAAAATAACCAAGTCAATAATGAGGTGGTTTTTGCTTGCCAATACACAACGGATCCTTCCACCAATACGCCTGCGATTGACAACAATGGTAATACAGGTGGTAATAATCTGCATTTGTTTTTTGGGATGCAATACGACGTTCAAGTAGGGATGAAACGCGATGTTAATTATGGTCGTCCGTTCAAACGTTTGCGCCCAACGAAATATTTGATTGAAACAGCGTTTGCAGACAAAACAAATGATTCTCGTTTCAAAAAATCATTCCGTGATACTTGGTTGTGTAACAATCCTGGAACGGTTACTTCTTTTGCACTGGATACGACAAAAGGTACGACAAAAGGCGGTCCAAAACTGTATGCATCTATCAATTTCAAAGCAGGAGACACCGCATTATTTATACCCACTTATGATATGTCTCCCGCAGAACGAGAAACTAAAAAATACCAAGTTATCGTTCCTGGTTTTGCAACAACAGGTGGCTTTTATAACGAAGCGATTTTCTTTACCTTACAAAAATTCTTCGATACCAAGCGTCCTGACTTGACTTATACACACGGTAGCCGCGATTATTTCATTTTCCGTTTGGCAGATACGAAACTGTTATTAGCAGAAGCGTATTTGTTGGCGGGCAAAAGACCCGAAGCCCTTGCTCAAGTCAATGATGTGCGCAAAAGAGCTGCATTCGCAGGTAAAGAAGCGGCTATGACGATTTTGGATGCACAATTGGACATGAATTTTATCATGGAAGAACGGGCACGGGAATTGGCAGGTGAGCAAATGCGTTGGATGGACTTGAAACGTTGGGGGAAACTCGTAGAGCGTGTCAAATTGTACAATCCACAAGCGGCGGCTATCAAAGATATGCATAATGTCCGTCCGATACCACAGCCACAAATTGACCTTACAGATGGAGGAGCTGCATCATTCCCGCAAAATACAGGTTATTAATAGTTAGTTGGTTGGTTAGTTAGTTGGTTAGTTAGTTGATTATCAATGTTTTACTAACTAACCAGCCATTTCCGCTTTGGAAAATTCTTGAAATAGGATGCGTATGATTTCAAGGATTTTAAGGATTTTTTCGGTTGAAAAGCGCAAATTTTAACTAAAAA